>NC_009879.1:987500-1159772 GCF_000014345.1 Rickettsia canadensis str. McKiel
ATGGTTATTTAGTTGAGCATATAAAATGTAATTGGGCAGGAATCTTTAATCATTTAGCAAAAGTACATAATGATTTATCAGTAGTAACTCAACAATGTACAGAGATTAAAATCCCTATAAAGTCTATTGTTACTTATGGAAACAGTACTAGTGTTATTTTAGAAGAAGGCAAACACTTACTTCAAAACGTTAGCCTAGTAGAGTTAAAGGAATGCACTACTACCGAAGGTGAAGCCATTCTACAAGAGCATAATACCAAAATGCTTGTTAATAATTTGAGAGATATTTTAAATCATTTGGAAATAACTTTGAACAATGCTCAAGCAGTAGGAGAAAACATTTTTAATTTATTGAATATACCAGTCAAATTCACTACTGATAATCTTAAGATTATTCTAGAGGATTTCAACATAACTTTGGATGATATATCACCTAGAGAAGTAGGGAAAAACATTTTAGATCTAATAAATAAACCTTTCACTGAGGCAACCACTCCCACTACCACTACAGCAAGCCCTAACGATGATACAAATGGCAATGAATCGTGGGGTTATGTTATTGGAGCAGTAGGATTTATAGCAGCCTCATTGATGTTAGCTAAATATGGATGGGATTGGTATAAGGAAAGAACTAATAATAAAGAATTCGCACAACTAGAATATGGAAATTTAAAATATCAAATTTTAAATTCTAATAAAGATATATTAGATACGATTTTTAAAATTAAAGATTTAGATGATATAATTAAAATGTTAGATAAATTAGAGAATACTGATTGGTGTACACGAATAAATAATAAAAGTATAATAACATTAACTTCACAAGACTACGATTTAGTAGGTCTAAAAACAACAATGGAAAATTTAAACCAAGAATTTAAAAATTTAAATTCTTTAGATAAAATATTCTCTAATATATGTTCTCTAGGCAAGATACTGAATAACATATATTCTTTTATAAAGCCTAGTGTTAATAACTGTCTTACTAATAATCCTATTATACCGTATAAAATAACAATAAAAACCTTTGAAGAGATATTGCAAAGTATTAGAAATCTAGAAAATAATAAAATTAGTATTAAAGAGCAATTTCCTCTTTATGAAGATAGTTTTCAGCAACTATTTAGTATGTTACCAATTGAGAATACCTATGCTGAGTATACACATGAAGATACTTTTTTAATAGGGGAGTCAAGCTCAGGTGTGTAAGTTGCTCAGATTCAGTATAATTAAGACCTTATTGCATGGATTTAAAGTAAGTTTATATAAAAAATGATACTCGAAATAGCAAAACACTATTTCGTGGTGTCGCAGCCTCTACAAAAAGTGAGAACATCGCTCACAAAACCAATGGAATCCTTGACTTCATGTCACGGTCGGGAATATGTTAGACATATCCAGAGTTTAAAGTATTACTTTGAGCTTAAAACCTAGCGTAACTCACTTTTTGCAGTTTTCAACCTCCCGCAACCACCAAGAGTGTATTTCTCTTCAATGGTTAAAACTTGAGCAATTTAAGCTTCATTAATCTGGAACAAATGAATGTGGGGTAGTTGTTAAGCAATAATTATTCCTTGGCCAATTGAGAGTCACGAGCTATTTCTGCAATTGATACAGAAACACTGTGAGGGATTTTATTACTATATATTGAAAGACGTAATACTCACAATAACAGCTATACCTAATACATTAAGTCAGGCATATGCTATTTTTTGTAGTGCTGCTGTACTTCCGGATCTCTCTGCCAGCACTACATTCATCATAAATGTTTAAGTTGGTAGAGAGGCATAGACTACTTCCTATCTATGCAGTCCAAGATATATCGCTATAATCTAGTCTAATATACACTAGATACAGTAAAGATAAGCCCCACTAAACATTATTACACGTGCGGTAAATCGTGTAAGTAAATAATGGCATAACTAAAATATGCAATTAAAGTAAAAACTGCTTCAGGCAACATATAAAAGACCTGTGTGCAAAGAACTGAACCCTTTGATAAATTGGGTAACCATAAGGACATGAGATGATCCTAAGACACAAGTAATCAACTTAAGAACGTAAGGTAAATATTATCATGCCAATTAAGAGCATTCCACCAGATGCTAGATTCATAATACCGTATTTAGCCAACATCTTAATGCCTTGAACTAAAGCTGTCATTCCAAAAAATGACTGAAATACTACTGTCCAATCTCATGGCTCATTACTAGGATTAGATGATTCAGGAATCCAAACTATATGCAATAGGTACATTCACAAAAAATGCAAATTACCAACTTAAAAGCTTAACCAATACTCCTGAAGCGCGGCCCCTACGATTGCCATTATTCCCGACACAGATATGCGCGATCATACGTTCATACATATTAGTAAAAATATTACGCAATATAGATATAAAGTGGAAGGCATGATCATTGATCATCCTAACCCAAGTAAAGCACATATAATACTAATCCTAATGGGGTATCAAATACATAAACTAATATTGAAGCGATAGCAAAAACTAAAAGTCCTCAAAGTAATAATCTTTTACAACCAAATCTATCTCCTAGTGCACCTACAGTAATTAGAAGATCTGATAATACTATTGTATATGCATTGATTATCCATAATTGTTGTAAATTAGGGTTTTAAATCAAGAATTATAGTAGGCATAACAGCATGCAAGATAAAAGTAAGCATATGCTTAAAATAATTTAAATATACCATTATATAAGCATAAGTAGGCGAATCCAAATCAATTGACTATAACACAAGTAAATTGTTATGGAAGTCAAGATTTAATCTTACAAGCATAATAAAATAAAATTTGATTTTTTTTCTCAAGCTTATATTTTAATTGATAAGTTTATAATATGGGAATTTATGTCAAATACAGATAAAGAAAGAGCAATTGCCGCAGCACTCGCACAAATCGAAAAAAGCTACGGTAAAGGTTCAGTAATGAAACTAGGTCAGCGTCCAAATATTGATATAGAAGCTGTATCGACTGGCTCACTTGGGCTAGATATGGCTCTTGGAATCGGCGGCGTTCCCAAAGGTAGAATCATTGAGATTTTTGGTCCTGAAAGCTCAGGTAAAACTACTCTAACATTGCATCTAATTGCCGAAGCACAGAAAAAAGGTGGCACATGTGCTTTTATTGATGCCGAGCATGCTCTGGATCCTGCTTATGCTAAAAAATTAGGCGTAAATATTGATGAACTTATTATTTCACAGCCCGATACAGGTGAACAAGCCTTAGAAATTACTGATACTTTAATCCGTTCAGGCGGTATTGACATGGTAATAATAGATAGTGTCGCCGCTTTAGTACCTAAATCAGAAATTGAAGGAGAAATGGGTGATGCACAAATGGCATCTCAAGCAAGATTAATGAGCCAGGCTTTGCGTAAGCTTACCGCTTCAATTTCCCGTACTAACTGTATTGCCGTTTTCATCAACCAAATCAGAATGAAAATAGGAGTAATGTTTGGTAGCCCTGAAACTACAACAGGCGGTAATGCCTTAAAATTCTATGCTTCAGTTAGAATAGACATAAGAAGAATCGGTTCTATTAAAGATAAAGAAGAAGTAATAGGTAGCCAAACTAAAGTAAAAGTAGTTAAAAACAAAGTATCACCTCCATTTAAAACTGCAGATTTTGATATAATGTACGGCTCAGGTATTTCAAAAGAAGGTGAAATAATCGATCTTGGAGTTAAGCTTGATATTGTTGAGAAATCCGGTTCGTGGTTTTCCTATAATAACGTACGCATCGGTCAAGGTCGTGAAAACGTCAAACAATATTTAAAAGAACATCCACAAATTGCCAACGAAATTGAGAAAATAATACGTGAAAAATCATCAAAAATTACTAATATGAATCTTGATCAAATGGAGGAAGAAAATGATTGATTTAACAGGCAAAACTTCTTTAATTACAGGAGCTTCAGGAGGTATAGGCGGAGCTATAGCGAGGTTACTACACAAACTCGGAAGCCATGTAATTATTAGTGGTAGTAATGAGGCAAAATTAAAATCCCTTGGAAATGTTTTAAAAGATCATTATACAATAGAAATATGCAACCTTGCAAATAAGGAAGAATGCAGCAATTTAATATCTAAAACATCAAAGCTAGATATTTTAGTATGTAATGCTGGTATTACTAGCGATATGCTAGCCATTAGAATGAAAAATGAAGATTTTGACAAAGTTATTGATATTAATTTAAAAGCAAATTTTATTTTAAATCGTGAAGCAATAAAAAAAATGATGCAAAACAGGTATGGACGCATTATCAACATATCTTCAATAGTAGGGGTTTCAGGCAACCCTGGGCAAGCTAATTATTGTGCTGCTAAAGCAGGTTTAATCGGTATGACCAAATCACTCTCTTATGAAGTTGCAACCAGAGGTATTACGGTTAATGCAGTAGCTCCAGGATTTATTAAGTCTGATATGACCGATAAACTGAACGAAAAACAAAAAGAAATGATAGTACAGAAAATTCCGCTAGGTACTTACGGTATGCCGGAAGATGTGGCAAACACAGTCGCATTTTTAGCAAGCGATCAATCATCATATATTACCGGTCAAACTATACATGTAAACGGTGGTATGTTAATGGTATAAAAATTAATAAGATTATTTTGTGCTAGCATAAAATAATTTTTTGTGCTAGAAGTTTTTGTAAAGATAAAATACTATGAATGTTTTAAATAAATATTCATATACAGTAAGAATAAAGCCTAATAGCTGAATAATCGTTACAGCTATACACTTAAATGATTTATGGAGTTTAAAATTATGAGTACAACGGACAAGATCGAGCAGAAAGTTATTGAAATGGTTGCTGAAAAGCTAAATAAAGATAAATCGATAATCACTACGGATTCAAGATTTATAGAAGATTTGAAAGCTGATAGCCTCGATACCGTAGAGTTAATGATGGCAATAGAAGTGGAATACGGTATTGATATACCTGATGATGAAGCAACTAAAATTAAAACTGTATCCGATGTTATACAATATATCAAAGAACGTCAATCTTAATCTGCATAAATTAAATCCCTATATAGATAATTTAAAATGTCGAATCAAAGAGTAAATAAAAGAGTAGTGATTACCGGACTTGGACTTGTTACTCCTGTTGGACTTAATGTTAGTACATCTTGGAAAAATATTGTAAATGGGGTAAGCGGTATAAAAACTATTACGGAATTTGACACTTCTAAACTTGCGTGTAAAATTGCCGGCTTTATAGATAACTCTGAGAAAGATGGTTTTAAACTTGAAAATTTCATACAGGATAATGACGTTAATAGACTAAGTAAAATGGATAAATTTATCCATTACGGAGTAGCAGCCGCAACCGAAGCAGTTGAAGATAGTGGCTGGTTACCCGAAGATGAAAAATCTCGTGATAGAACCGGTGTGGTATTAGGTTCAGGAATCGGCGGACTTAAAATGATCGAAGATACCTCTATCAAATTTTATCAAGAAAATAACGGCAAAGTTAGTCCATTCTTTATTCCAGCTTCATTAATTAATCTTTTATCGGGTCTTGTTTCTATAAAATATGGTTTTAGTGGCCCGAACCAAGCAGCAGTAACAGCTTGCTCTACAGGAGCACATGCTATAGGCGATGCTATGCGTATGATAAAACACGGCTATGTAGACGTTATGGTCGCAGGCGGTGCAGAAGCTCCCATTACACCTGTTGGAGTTGCAGGTTTCGTCGCAGCTAGAGCTCTTTGTACTAAATATAACGATAATCCTGAAAAAGCATCAAGACCCTGGGATAAAGATCGCAGCGGCTTTGTTATGGGTGAAGGAGCAGGCGTTGTAGTTTTAGAAGAATATGAACATGCCGTAAATCGTGGGGCTAAAATTTACGGTGAAGTTATAGGATACGGTTCGACGGGTGATGCATATCATATGACAGCTCCACATCCTGAAGGTAGAGGAGCTTATAGAGCAATGAGAGACGCAATGCTAGATGCAGTTATCACTCCTGATATGATTGATTATATTAATGCACACGGTACTTCTACTAACCTTGGTGATGCAATTGAATTAAACGCTGTTCAAAAATTATTTTTAGAAGTTAATCCAAAAATTTTAATGTCTTCTACTAAATCATCAATAGGACATTTGCTTGGTGCAGCAGGAAGTGTTGAGTTTATCTTTTCAGCTCTTGCAATTAGAGATCAGATTGCACCACCAACCTTAAACTTAGAAAAACCTATGGATGAGGTTAAAATAGATTTAGTACAATTAAAAGCTAGAGACACTAAAATAGACTATGTACTGTCTAATTCTTTCGGCTTTGGCGGTACTAATGCTAGTTTAGTGATTAAGAAGATTTAGTCTAAATCATTTTCATACTGTGGCCCATCTCTACAGTATCCATAAAAACAAATTTATAATGTGCATTTATATTTTTACTGAATCCCGCGATTAAGTCGCAGCATGAAAATTATCCTTCATGACCCCAATTTATTACATTAAAAATGGTAATTTAAGTTTTGCAGATAAAATAATTTTATCTGATTTAGAGCTTTGTTTGTACAAAGGCGATAAGATTTTGTCTTATAGGTCGTATAACAGCTACGGAAAATCAAGCTTAATGAAAGTAATATCAGGTGATTATGAACTAGATAATGGCCGACTATTTCAAGATCCTTTAGTTACAACCGGTTATTTAAAACAAGATATTTCTATAAAAACTAATCTAAATGTTTATGATTTTGTCTTACAACAAACAGATAGTACAAAAAAAAATAGATAAATACCAAATCGATATAATCATAGAAAAATTACAAATTAGCGAAGTGGATAACTTATCCACCTATTCAGGTGGTCAACTTAGAAGAGCAAGCCTTGCTAAAACTCTAATATTAGAGCCGGGAATATTATTACTAGATGAAACGACCAACCATCTAGATATTCGAACAATCGAGTGGCTAGAAGAATTTGTTAAATCTTATAATGGTGCTATTATTTGCATTAGTCATGATAGGAACATTCGTCTCAAATGTTACTAATAAAATCTGGTGGCTTGATCGTAGGACTTTGCGTAAATCCGATAAAGGATTTAAATTTTTTGATGAATGGCAAACAACTAGATGTAAACGAAATCAAAAAAGGCTTGCGGAGTTGAAAGCCGAGCTATAACACAAGAACAGACTGAAAAACTAGCTCGTTCAACACAAAGAGTGAGGACGGAAAAGTAAATTCATTATTGAAGCAGATAATATTACTTTTAGTTATAAAAATACTAAAATTATTGATAATTTTAGCTTTCGTGTAAACAAAGGTGAGAAAATCGGCATAATCGGTACAAACGGTTCATGTAAATCTACCTTTATTAAATTACTTACAAAGCAGCTTACACCTGATTTAGGTAAAATTACATATGGCGGTAATTTAGATATTTCATATTTTGATCAACATAGAGAAAAACTAAACCTTAATCATACATTACAACAAACTTTATATTATCCTACAGGCGGTGATCAAGTATTTTTTCCAAACGGTAAAACTATGCATGTTGCCGGTTATTTAAAATAATTCATGTTTAATCCTAAACTACTTAATATAAAAACTGCTATTTTATCAGGCGGTGAAGCTAATAGGTTATTACTGGTAAAAATTTTAATAAATCCAGATAATTCATATTAGATGAACCAACCAATGACCTCGATATGGATCGTCTAGAAATTTTACTAGATATACTTCAGATTATTCAGGCACTTTAATCATAGTTAGCCATGATCGTGACTTTTTAGATAGGTTAGTTACTAGAACTTTAGTGTTCGCTCAAGGTAAATTCATGATCTAACAGGAGGTTATAAAGATAATAAGCAGTATTTTACTACGTCTTCTATAACTAAAAAAGCTTCAAAAGCACTACAATCAACTTCTCAAAAAGACCATCCTAATAAAAAATTATCTTACAAATATCAGCGTTTGCTTGAAACATTATCAAATGATATTGAAAAATTAGAAATATCAATAAAAAGCTTAGAAACAGAACTTGAAAATGTTAATTTATATTTAGATAATCCTCAAAAATATAATCATATTACTAGCCAATTAATTAATGATCAAAAGACACTAGACGAGTTATTAAATCAGTGGCTAGAAATACAAAATTAATTTTTATTAAAATTTTCTTGACTTAATTATTAACTTTTGTTAACGTTTCTTAGTGTTAATATTAAAGATGATTGGCATGGATGTCTGATATAACAGCTACATTAAAATATAAATTCAATAATTTAAAAGAGTATCTTAAAAACTCTTATTCTCGCTCTCAAATAGAAGCAATTCTAGTAGAATTAAGTAGTTTGCAAAGCGAAGCAGCTTCATATGGCTTGAATTTTGATATATTAAATCTTAAAGAAAATGCTGAAGCTAAGATCAAAAATTTTGAATTAGAACAAAATATTGATAAAATTCAAACTCAAGAAGAAGAATTTCTAAAATCACAAAGAGCAATAAAACTTGCCAAAGCAGAAAGAGAAATCGTACAAAGAATTGCTGCACTTAATAATTTGCATAATGAATTTATAAAAGATATTACTAAAGATACTAAAAGAATTGAAGAAAGTAATAAACGTTTAGATAAGATCATAAATAAACTGGAAAAAGAAAACATTATTGATCATGAAGAGTTAAATCGGGCAATATTAACTCATGAAGAAATATTTAAACTAAATCAAGAACATAAAGTATTAAATCAAAACCATAAAAAAATAACTGAAGAACATAAACAAGCATATAAAGAATTAAATGAATTAAATTCAGCAATAACAAATTTAACACAACAATTGCAAGAAAAAGGCTTAGCACCGGAAAAAGTGAAAGAATTAAAAGGAGAATTAGAATTCTACCAAGAAATGCTAAAAATATATAAGCCATATGTAGAACAGATTGAAAATAGTAAAAAAATATTAGATCAAGCAATCATTAAACGTGAAAAAGAACAAAAAATAAATAAAGAGAAAATAAAGAAATTAGGAAGTGATATTAAAGAGTGTTATAAAAAAGAACCAGCAAAATATTTAGAAGCATATGAAAAATATGTAGCTCTAAAAAATCAGTGTAAAGCAATTGAGACAAATGGCGTTGTAAAGAATATAGAACATCATAATAAAGTAATAAATAAAATTAATGCGGACAAAACTAAATCTTTAGCTAATAAAATAAGAGAACAAATTCAAGTAAAAGATACTAATATTGGGAGTTTATCTCCTTCTCGTACTCCTAATAATCCTACAAATAATAAAACGAGAGGAATTTAACTAAGTAATATTATTATTATGTCTAAACTTAAAAATTTAACTCCTGAACAAAGAAAAGCAATTTTAGAAGCTGCAAAAGTAAAAGTTGAACAAGAACAGCAACAACATAACGAAAGATTTCAAGAAGCTATACAAGCAAGTAGTCAAATCCACCAATATAATCAAGATTTAGCTAATGTTGTGGATAATGCTTATAAGACACAAGATACCAAACTTGCTGGTAAAGGTTCTAAAAGCGTGTGTGAAATTTTGTAGGGATAGCTATCTCTTTCTAAAAATGTTTTTATTCTGACGCCATAAAATAATGTCTGAGTGTCCATTTCAGGTAATGTAAATGGCGTCATTTCAATATAACCTATTCTATCTTTGCTAGTGTTTCAGAACCTGGTTTTATGAAGTCTCTTGATACACTATACCCAGTACCAAAATTTAATATCATTCGTATCAACAAGAACTCTTAAAATAGGAAATATATTTTGTTTTTTATACTGGATTTCATCAATAATAGCACATTCCTTTTAAATCAGACACAGCAAACATCAGTGCATTTAATCTTGCTAAATCTAAAGGATTTTCTCTAAAATATTTATTTTAGGAATATTATGATGTTTAAAAAGAGTAGTTTTTCGCACTATCTTGGTCCTAACAAGACACAAACTTTATGAGTTTTAACATACTGTGTTAAAGACAGAAATACTATTCTAAATCTATGAAATTTGGAAGCTTACCTTCTATAAGGTTCAGTATAATAGTATAAACACTTAGGAGCAAGTTAGTTAAGTTATTATTGACTTTTTCTTCGCTCTGCAACTATAATCGCATGTATTTTTTTAAGCGTATGGTCAAAATCATCGTTAGTAACTACATAATCATACTCATTAGCGTGTGATATTTCATTTTGTGCTGACTGCATACGTAACTTTATTGCTTCTTCATTATCGGTTGCTCTATTTCTTAAGCGTTGTTCCAGTACTTTAATACTAGGAGGCAATACAAATATAGCAACAACATTAGTAGAACTTTTCTTAATACTTCTTGCTCCTTGCCAATCAATATCAAACAAAACATCCACACCTTGATTTAATAACATTTCAACATATTCTTTAGGCGTACCGTAATAATTATCGTATATTTTAGTATATTCAAGGAATTTATTTTGCTGAACTAATTCTTCAAACTCTACACCAGTCTTAAAGTAATAGTTTATGCCCTCTACTTCTCCTAAACGTGGTTTTCTTGTAGTTACTGAAATAGATAAACGTAAATTATTATCTATTTTCAATAATGCTTTAGCTAAACTTGACTTACCTGTACCTGAAGGAGAAGACAAAATTATAATCAGTCCTTTATTTTTTGTTCTCATATTTTATGTTTTATTTTGTAGGTACTTTTCTTTTTATTACCTCATCCATAGTACAATTAAAATATTTTGCTATTTTAAAAATAGTATCTATTTCAGGATTAAATTCACGATTAAATTCTGCTCGCATAATTCTACTAATGGTAGTATAAGGGATATCAGTAACTTGAGCAAGATATTTACGATCTATCTTTTCTTGTTTTAATTTTTCTTCTAAAAATTCTTTTACTTTAATAGCAAGTGCCATATTATATACCTCTGATCAATTTAAAGAATAGTATACGAAGTTCAATCGAGTATTACCAAACATTTTTTATAATTATAGGCAATTTATAAGTGCTTATACCAAATTAAAAACCTAATATTATAGAATTGCTACTTGAAAACAGTCATGGTAATTCTTTTTTACTGATTGAAAGATACAAATATATCATCAATTTTAACGCGACTTGTTTTGACTTCAATAAAAACAACTTCTTTATTACGTAATACAATAATATATCTATTTCGCCGACATAATAACATTTTCTATGATGAAGGATGTGATAAAATTTGAATTTATAGATTATAATACAAATATATTTGGCATAATACAGACATAATCCTTTTGCATACTAGGTAAAATAAATTTAAAGATGAGCATTGTGGTATGGATCTATGTCATTCGCGTAGAAGCGGGAATCCAGTAATCAAAAAGTATAAATACTATTAGTTTTTAAAACTATTCTGTTTAATTGCTGTTTTTTTAGATTCTCGCTTCCATGAGAAGGATATTGAGTGCAACTTTAAAAGAACAGAAATTACTCTTTAGGCAATAATATCTGTACAAATTCCGTTTTAGATAGATCAGCTGCTATATCTACTATAACGTCATGTTCCGTAACTTTAGACACATAACCTACTAAAATACCTGCAGGATAAATACGACCATGTCCAGAAGTTACTATCTCCTCGTCTTTCTGTACTAAATGATTGTTAGGCAAGTATAAAATTTTACTATTATTATTATTACCTGCTAAAATACCTTGTTCTCTTGAAGCATTAGCTTTAATAGGTATTCTAGAATTAACATCGCTAATTAACATCACTTTAGCATAATTATTACTCACTTCTATTACTTTTCCTATTAATTTTCCTGAATTAACAACGATTTGATCAGGCTCAATACCTTGCTTTTTACCTGCAGAAATCAAAGCAGTTCTAGAAAAAGGATTAAAGGAAACACTCAGTAATTTAGTAGTAACATATTCAAATTCTTCTTCCTCAGCAATCTTTAACAAATCTTTTAATGCAATGTTTTCAGCTCTTAACGATTCTACTTCACTTTGCAAATGTTGTAATCTTGCTATCTCAAGTTTAAGATCTACATTTTTTCGTTCTAAATCTTGAAAATAAACAAATTTTTGTGTTATTGAATTTATATATTCAAACACATCTTCATAAACTGCTAAACCAGTTGATAATATACTACCGGTTACCTCAAGAGCTATACTAGATATTTTTTTAGGTGTAGTAAAAAATAAATATATAGAAAATCCAAGCCCAAATATAACAAAGAAACGCTTAAGAATATTTGATATTATTCTTATTAATTCTAACAAATTTGAAGAATTTTTAACTCTATTTGCAAGTATTGCCATTTTTAATCCTGCTTAAATAGTACATGTTTTAGTTTTGTAAAATCTTCAAGTACTTTTCCTGTCCCAAGTGCTACACAAGAGAGGGCATCATCTGCAACTATCACTGGCAATTTAGTAGCTTCACTAAGAACAAAATCAAGATTTCGTAATAATGAACCACCGCCTGTTAAAACAATTCCCTTATCAACTATATCTGAAGATAACTCAGGAGGCGTTGCCTCTAGTGCTACTTTTACTGCTTCAACAATTTGACTTACTGGTTCAATTAGACTATCAGCAATTTGTCTTTCATTTAATATCATTTCTTTAGGAATACCGTAAATTAAATCACGTCCTTTAATTTCCATCTTTCTCGGCTCAGCATTGTCATCTACATAAGCTGTACCTATTGCTTGCTTTATCTTTTCAGCAGTAGCCTCACCTATCAATAGGTTATAGTGCCTTCTTATATATGAGATAATAACTTCATCCATCTTATCACCGCCGACTCTTACCGACCTTGCATATACTATGCCACCTAGTGACAAAACTGCAACTTCCGTAGTACCACCACCGATATCCACAATCATTGAACCGGTTGCTTCCGTTACGGGTAGCCCTGCTCCAATCGCCGCCGCCATAGGTTCTTCAATTAAATATACATCTCTACCACCTGCACTTTCTGCTGCTTCTTGGATAGCACGACGCTCAACCGGCGTAGAACCGGAAGGTACACAAATAACAATTGTCGGACCAAAAAAAGAGCGACGATTATGCACCATTCTAATAAAATACTTTATCATTTCTTCTGCACCCTTAAAATCGGCAATAACACCGTCTTTTAAAGGTCTTTTTGC
Source organism: Rickettsia canadensis str. McKiel (assembly GCF_000014345.1). Classification (NCBI taxonomy): domain Bacteria; kingdom Pseudomonadati; phylum Pseudomonadota; class Alphaproteobacteria; order Rickettsiales; family Rickettsiaceae; genus Rickettsia; species Rickettsia canadensis. Next base: position 1,000,630 of record NC_009879.1, read on the forward strand.
TTCAATATCCGTAGGAGTACGCCCAAGCATCATTTTTGCTTCATGACCATAAGCATAAGGTACAAAAGCACCATCTTTTTTTATTACAGCAATAACAGAAGGTTCCCTTAGAACAATTCCACGACTTTTTTGATAGACAATAGTATTTGCCGTACCAAGGTCTATTGCCATACCGGAAGAAAACCCTTCCAAAAATTTCATTATCATTTTATTTTTTCTCTCTCAATTCTAAAAACGCTTCTACACTAAACAAAAATTTAATATAGACGAAGTTTTATTTGAAAAAGAGCAAGAGGAGAATCGGAATTGTTGACCACAGCATAGATACTACGTGAGGATCAAAAATGAGAAGGAACAATGCCAATTTTTCAAATAAAACTTCGTCTATATTAAATTTCTTTATAATGTAAAATAATAAAGTTACTAATAAAAAATATTAGCATACTAGGTAATAAAATAGCAGCAATTAAAGACAAATTATTATAAGCCAGTATTTTTAATAAAATTTCTGATAACGAATATGCTATAAAACCTGAAAATAAACCTAATATCAGTATTTTTTCTTGGGAATTATTACGCTGTTTTAGACTAATAAAACAACTTGCTAAAATTACGGTTGCCATCATCATTATAGGCTTAAATAATTGCTTGTAATAATAAATTTGATAATTAATAGCAGGTAAACCTGAATTTAATAATTCATTAATTAATTTAGGTAAAGCCCAAATAGAAACCATATCAGGGCGACTAAATTTATTTACTAAACTATTAATTGATAAATTTGTCTGTATAGTTAAAGTGTTATAAGCCTTAGTTTCCTCTTTTGTAAAAACCTTAACTCTATTTAAATGTAACATTTTATTTTCAATAATACCGTATAATGCATCAATTCTCTTTAAAAAAGAATTATTACTATCAACAAATAAAACTGTAATATTATTTAATTTTTTCTCAGCAACATTAATAAATTGTGTTTGAATAATTTGATTTGCATCATTTAAAGATTCAAAAAATAATAAACCTGATTTAGATATTATACCATCACTCAAGGCTTTTTTAGTCAGTTTTGCTTCTAATAACTCATATTTTTGTAAACCTATAGTACCGATAGGATTCAATATGGTCGTAAAAACTATACCTAAAATTAAAGTTACGATACATGGACTAACAAGCACTTGCCAAATATGAACACCACTAGATAATATAACCGTTAATTCATTATTTTTTGTTAGATTGCTAAGAAAAAATAACATAGCGGTAAAACTAATTAACGACGATACTTGACCTAGTAAATAAGGAATCTTATATAAGATAAGTCTCCAAAAAAAACTAAAAGGAACATAAATATTTTTGAATTTTTGCAAAAGATCAAAGATATTTGAGATAATCAACAGCCCGATTAAAAGAAATAATATAATCAAGAAACACTTAGAATATAATTTAGTAAGATAGCAAGAAAGTGTTTTTAGACTAATCATTATAAATTCAGGTCTAATGCGAATTTAAATACTTGTGTGGTGGGGCTGGTAGGACTTGAACCTACGACCACACCGTTATGAGCGGCGGGCTCTAACCAACTGAGCTACAGCCCCTTTTCATTTGAAATTTATATAATTATTATGCAGTTAAGTCTAGTAAAATTTTTATATTTTTGGTATATCGCCTAAAAAGAGGGCAATAATTATAGATTAAGAAACCTACTATATGTTATTCTTGTAAAGGCTTGCTTGTATGTGGATCGATTTTCTGATTGTCTCACATCCCCACAGCACAACTTGATCACGGGATTCAGTTAAAAATATTAAAATGATTAGTATTTTAAGTTATTTTTATGGACCCCGTGGTCAAGCAAACTAGGTAATACAGCGGATTTTATCATTCCACGCAATAACCACTTCCACAGGCATAACATCAAGTTATAAATAAAAAAAAGACCAAATAGTAAACTCGATTAGTGGTGTATAACTGTTACAGCTCTACGATTATAAGCAAAAGCTTCTTCAGTATTACCCATCATAGCAGGTCTATCTTTACCGTAAGAGATTATATTTAATCTGTTATTATCAATGCCTTTATGAGCTAAGAATTTTTTCGCTGCTGCTGCTCTTCTTTCACCTAAACCTAAGTTATATTCTCTAGTACCTCTTTCATCACAATGTCCTTCAACAGTAGCTTTTACCTCAGGATGCTTTAATAACCAGCAAGCTTGTCTCTCTAATTCTTCTTTAGCCTTTGGTGACAAATCAGAGCTATCAAAATCAAACCATACTGCATTCCCTGCATGCTTCTCAAAATCTTTCATTAATGATATTTCTTCTCCTTGATTCACACCACTGTCAAATTGTGGTGCTTTTTTTGTTGTATTACACCCTGCAAGCACAAATAATGCAAGAAAAGCTAATGTAATTTTTGTTTTCATAATTAAACTCCTTGAGATTATATATTTATTAATATTGCATTCATTTTAGTTAGTGATAAACTTAAACTAACCAAAAGCTATGTAAGTTAGTATATATTATTATTTTATTAGTTTAAAGGCTAAAATATTATAAAATGCAATTACTTATGTATAAATGTGGTAAAAATATCATTTTTATGCATAGATAATTTAGATAAATAAAAGTATAGATAGACTCAGTTTTATTTGGAAAAGAGCAAGGAAGTATATAAGTCGAGGAGCGGGAGGCATATATATAATTATGTACACACTGCAGACAGTTATAACACGATGTAGCCAATTTTCAAATAAAAAAGTATATTCACCATCTTATTAATGCACTGCCCCAAGTTAAACCGGCACCGATAGCTGAAAATAGTAAAATATCGCCTTTTTTTATTTTACCTAATCCTTTGAGAGTACTTAAAGCAAGAGGAATAGAAGCTGCTGAACAATTAGCGTGTTTCTCTACAGTCTTTATGATCTTATGTTCTTCTATATTTAACAACTCAGCAAGTTTATTGATAATACGGACATTTGCTTGATGAGGTATAAAATAATCAATATCGCTTACGCTGAATTGATTAGCACATAATAACTCTTCTATAGATTGTTGCATTTTTTCTATTGCATGACGGAATAATTTTTGACCCTGCATAATGATTTTACCACTAGTACCATTCATACTTATACCACCGTTTGTATATAGTATATCATAATCGATACCGCTTGAAAAAATATTACTCTCTATTAAACCGGAATCATCGCTACTACGCTGCAATATCACACTCCCTGCTCCATCACCAAATAAAACACAGGTAGACCTATCATTCCAATCTAATAGCGATGTCATTTTCTCAGCACCTATAAGCAAAACAGTTTTATATTTACTGGAAGCAATAAGAGAATTTGCTACTTGCAACCCATACACAAAACCGGCACATACTGCCTGTAAATCAAAAGACGGTATATTAGTTAAACCAAGATAGCCTTGAAGTTTAGTAGCAACCGAAGGAAAGCTATGATCTGGAGTAGTAGTACATATAATTATTAAATCGATATCATTTGCCGATATCCCCGCATCTTCTATAGCTTTTTCAGCTGATTTTAAAGCAAGATGGGAAGTATATTCTGTATCGTCTGCTATATGACGCTGCGTAATACCTGTTCTTGTTCTAATCCACTCATCGTTAGTATCTACGAATTTTGTAAGCTCGTCATTACTCACTATTTTTGAAGGAAGATATTGGCCACAACCAATAATTTTACAGGTCATAAATCTTAAGCTTTAGGCGACTTCTTCTGCAGTTTCAATTTTTTTTGTTACTACTTGACGATTATTGTAAGTCCCGTCAACTAAAGAAACGTGATGCGGAAGTTTATATTCACCGGTTTGTGAGTCAACTATTACATTAACTTTACCAAGTGCTAAGTGCGAACGTCTCATATTACGTTTTGATTTTGATGTTTTCTTCTTTGGAACTGCCATTATTATCCTCTCTAAAAATACTATATAAATTAAAAAGTATTTGTCAAATTAGTGAAGCAGTATATTATAATATTGTAATAAAATCTAGATAAAATTAAACTTATGAAAATTTTTATAACATACATTTTTAGTATATTAGCCTTTTTTGCCTTAAGCGGCTGCAAAACTATCGAAAATAGAGGGCAATCCATAGATGATTCGGCACTTGTAAAATTAAAATCTAAAAAATTAAATAAAGCAGAAGTCGTAGAATTAATTGGTACGCCTACTATGGTACCAGAATATTCCCAAAATATTTGGTATTATGTTGAAAGGGTTATGTCTCAAAGAGCTTGGCTTAATTCAAAAATTGAAAAGCAAAAAATAGTAAAAATTATCTTTGATGCTAATAGTTTTATGCAGGAAGTAGTAATAATAGATAATTCTCATAAACAAGATATAGAAATAGTCCGTGAATATACTAGGACATATGGAACAGAACTTAACGGACTACAAAAATTTGTTAAAAATTTAGGTAGATTCAATAAAACTACTGACGGGAATAAAAATAACAGCAAGAATAAGAAGAAGAGATAAAGATTAAGTACCTTAATCGTTATGCGAATGAACATAAAGCGCGTGGCAATCTATTTAATGAATTGCGTCTTCGTCAATTACTTAGTAATTTTCCTTGCAATGACGAAAAAACTGATCCACGGCAGGTAATAACACCAACACCCATAAAACAAAAACTATCTAATATGATTTCGATATTTAGTAAATTAAAACAAAGTTTATCTAAAACTTCTAATAAAATATCAGAAGGTATCGACAAAATATTTTACAAGAAAAAATTAAACGAAGAAACTCTAGAAGAGCTAGAAGAGCTACTTATCTCAAGTGATATGAGTGTTTCGGTAGTAACTAATATTATTGAAGAATTGAAAAAGGTAAAATTTAACGAAGAAATAGATAGTAGTACAGTAAAGGCAGCCCTTGCTAAATTGATAGAAGAGCAGCTGTTAAACTCAGAAATTCCTTTTTCTCTAGATGCAAATAAATTAAATGTAGTATTAGTTTGCGGTGTTAACGGTGCAGGAAAGACTACAACTATAGGTAAGCTTGCTGCAATGTACTCAGCACAAGGAAAAAAAATAGCAGTTGCTGCCTGCGATACTTTTAGAGCAGCTGCCGTAAATCAGCTAAGTATTTTGATAGATAGAGCAAATGCACTACTTATTACAGGTGAAGAATCTGCTGATCCTGCAAGTGTTGCTTACCGCGGGATGGAAGAATCAATAAAACAAAATATCGATATACTTTTTATTGACACAGCAGGTAGACTTCATAATAAAAAAAACTTAATGGATGAACTCACCAAGATCGTAAAAGTTATAAAAAAATTAGATGAGAGCACACCTACTCATAGCATTTTAGTAATTGATGCTATTACAGGACAAAATACTTATAACCAAGCAGAGCATTTTCATAATGCTACTAACTTAACAGGACTTATCGTGACTAAACTAGATGGAAGTGCTAAAGCAGGCGTAATTGTCGGAGTAGTACAAAAATTTAATTTACCAGTGTATTTTATCGGCATAGGCGAGAAGATAGAGGATTTAAAAATATTTGATCGACATGATTTTGCTAAGAGTTTAGTAGGGTTGTGAGATTTTGTTTATAAAAATTACTATGTTATACCACAAATTGATCGCGGTATCTTAAGAAACAACTTATAGAGATAAATAACTTATCTTCTTATTTTTACCTAGAACACAGAGAATAAAAAACCCTCAAATCATAAAATGACTAAAAAAAACACCTTATTACTAATAGACGGATATGGATTTGTTTTTAGAGCCTATTATGCACAACAGCCTTTAACTTCGCCGAAAGGCAAGCCTGTCGGTGCTCTTTACGGTTTTACTTCAATGCTACTAAAATTACTGAGCGACTTTAAGCCTAAACATGTCGCTGTAGTGTTTGATAGCGGCGGGAAAAATTTTCGTCATCATATTTATCCTGAATATAAAGCTAATCGCCCTCCTCCCCCTGAAGATTTAATAATACAATTACCATTAGTTCGTGATGTTGCAAGTAGCTTAAATTTTCCTATTCTAGAAAAGAACGGCTATGAAGCCGATGACATTATCGCAACCTTTGCTACTAAAACGGCTGCACTCGGCGAAGATGTAGTCATTATCTCTTCCGATAAAGATTTATTGCAGTTAATGAATGAAAACATCAAAATATATGATCCACTAAAAGGAAAATATAGCACAGAGGATGATGTTGTTAAAAAATTCGGCACTACTGCTAATAAATTACGTGAAGTAATGGCTTTAATCGGCGATAGATCAGATAATATTCCAGGTGTACCCTCTATTGGACCAAAAACGGCAAGTAGCCTTATAACACAATTTGGTTCGATAGAAAATATATTTAACTCTTTAGACCAAATCTCAAGCGTAAAACAACGTGAAACTTTACAAAATTCAAAAGAAGCAGCTTTAATTTCATGGCAGTTAATAGGGCTTGATTCTAATGTTGATTTAGATTTTCAGCTGAATAATTTAGAATGGTCACCTCCAAATAGCGATAAATTAACAGGATTTTTACAGGAATATGGTTTTAGATCTTTATATAGAAGAGCAGAAAATTTATTTGATATTAAAATTAATGAGCACAAAGAAATAGTAGATAATAAAGTAGCGGAAATAAAAGAAATTAGTAATAAAATTGAACTTGAAAATTTTGCTAAAGAAGCTGAAATAGTAGGAATATTCGGAATATATTTACTACAGTATAAGGGAGATAATCTTGCTTTGATTTTATCACTACAAAATAAAAGTTATATTATTAAAATTTCAAATACGACCAATGACCTTTTTTCCTATAATACTAAAACTAATAATAGCTGGTTTTCAGATATTATTTCTAATTTACTAACCGATAAATCCATAAAAAAAATTACTTACTCTCTTAAACCTTTACTTAAGTTTTATGCAAACCAATCTCATGCAATTACGGCAATTGAAGATTTAGAGTTAATACAATATGCATTATCGGCAGGTTTATCACAGAAAAATTTATTTGAAGAAGCTCAAAAAGAAACTGTAATAGAAAATATAATCAATGAATCGGCAAAAATAGTAATAAATTTTATCTCACTTTATAAGCAAAAAATATTGGAGCTTAAAGATAATAAAGCCTTTAGACTTTATAGCAACATTGATTTACCTATTTGTTTTATTTTAGATAAAATGGAGAAAGTCGGTATTAAAGTAGATGCTAATTACTTGAAACAATTATCAGCTGAATTTGGAACAGAAATAGCTAGACTTGAAGAAGAAATTTTTGCTCTTAGCGGAACTAAATTTAATATTGGTGCACCAAAACAATTAGGCGAAATCTTGTTTGAAAAAATGCAATTACCTTTCGGTAAAGCTTCGGCTAAAACAAACTCTTACTCAACAGGTGTAGAAATACTAAAAAAACTTAGCAAGCATGGATATAATATTGCCGATTTATTACTAAGGTGGCGGCAACTTACAAAATTAAAAAATACTTACACTGATAGTTTACCAAAACAAATAGATAATATAACTAGGCGAGTACATACGACATTTTTACAAACTTCTACCACTACAGGAAGGATTAGTTCACAAGAACCTAATTTGCAAAATGTACCTATTCGCTCTAGTGAGGGTAATAAAATCAGACAAGCTTTTATTCCTGAAAAAGGTTATAAATTAATATCTGCCGATTATTCTCAAATTGAGCTTAGAATATTAAGCCATATTGCAAATATAGATGCACTAAAACAAGCATTTACCAATAAAGACGATATACATACTCAAACTGCTTGTCAGATCTTTAATTTGCCAAAAGATAAACTAACTAGTAAACATAGACGTAAAGCAAAAGCTATAAATTTTGGTATTATTTACGGTATTAGTGCTTTTGGGCTTGCTCAACAATTAAACGTTACGAATAGCGAAGCTGCAGAATATATTAAGAAATATTTTGCTGAATATAAAGGAGTACAAGAATATATTGAGCAAACAAAAGCTTTTGTAAGTAGCAACGGCTATGTTACCAATTTCTTTGGCAGAAAATGTTTTCTACCTTCAATTCATAATAAAAAGCTTAAACAATTTGCAGAGCGTGCGGCAATTAATGCACCTATTCAAGGAACTAATGCTGATATAATTAAAATTGCCATGATCAATCTAGATCAAGAAATAGAAAAACTTAAGCTTAAAACAAGACTAGTGCTGCAAATTCATGATGAATTACTGTTTGAAGCACCGACTGATGAAATAGAACTCGTAATACCTATTATTAAAAAAATCATGGAAAACTCTACTAATATGGACGTACCGATTATTACTGAAATTAGGGCTGGTAATAACTGGATGGAGATTCATTAGGTAATATATAATAAATATGCATGGCTTGCTTGCGTAGATAAGCTTTCCGTTTTCACCCTAGCTAACTTGATCATGACCTTGTTGCATGGATCAAAAAACTTACTCGATGTCATCCATGCAAAAGTGGTGATCCAGAAAAATAACTTTAATACTGATATATAAGTTACATAAACATATAAAAAACTTATTTTATATATTCCCGCCGCCACAGGAATGACATAAAGCGAGCTATACAACAACACTATTTACTATATCCTTTTAAAATCTCAAAATCTTGTGCTTGGAGAAAGAATTTGTCCGGTAATGTAATTTTTGCTACAAAATTCTTTACCTCTTCACTTTGTAAATATATCGTAGCTTTAGTATTACTTTCATTATTATTAGTGCGAGCTGCAAGCATCATTAATATCTGCCGTAATTCTTCATAATTTTGTGGGTAAAGCTTTAGTTCAAATTGTTTATTATTAATTACATCCTCAATTGACGAAAAGCTTTTTGCTGTTAGTTTTATTCCTCCTTCATCTTTAAATACATCACAATTAACGACTACCAAACTTTTAACATCAAGTAAATGTACATAATCTTTTAAAACTTCCTCACTAAAAATACTAAGTTCAAAGATATTCTCAGGATCGGACAGCACGAGCGTCACAAACCTACCTCTTACCGACATACGAGAATCCTTTTTTTGTATTACACCGGCAAGGTTTACTCGGGTAGTACCGTATGGTAATTTATTATGCAAATCTGCAGTATTTAAAATATTTAAACGGCTAAATATTTCTTGATACTGCGTAAGAGGATGATTAGAAATAAATAAACCCATAGCCTCAAATTCATAAAAAGCTAAAGTATTTTTATCTGCATAATTACTATCTATTAAAATAGTTGGACTTAAACTAGAAACTTTAATTAAGCTAAATTGATTAGATGCCTGCTCTTTGTGATATGAAGTTGCATAAGAAAGTAATTTTGGAATACTTAAAAATAATTGCAATCGATTATCATGTAACTCATCAAAACAGCCAGATTTAATTAAATTTTCCAGTAATTTACTGTTAATAGATTTTGGCGGTAATCGTTCAATAAAATCGGTAATTGATTTAAATGGTCCTCTTGCTTTTCGCTCGTCTGTTACTAATTTACCAAAATTCGGCGTAACTCCTTTAATCGCACCTAAAGCAAATATTATTGCACTTACTTCTTTATCATACTCACAACTTTTTATGTCATTCTCAGTACCTTCTTTGTCATTCCCACGAAAGTAGTCATCCATTTTCATTTCACTAATTTTTTCTGGATCCACGCCTACACGGGTATGACATAGAACTTCGTGGGAATGACAAGTCACAGCTTGCGGTATGACAGACTTTACAATAAAATACCCTTCAGAAATATTAATATTAGGAGCAATAATTTTTATTCCACTGTCTTTTGCTTCTTGTAAAAATAAATTAATTTTATCGTGATTATTTAATTCAAGATTTAAGCAGGCAACCAAAAATTCTGCAGGATAATTAGCTTTAAGATATGCAGTTTGATATGAAATAACGCCATAAGCCGCAGCGTGTGCCTTATTAAAACCATATCCGGCAAATTTAGCTACAGTCGCAAAAATGGATTTCGCTTGAGATGCTGAAATATTATTAGCCACTGCCCCTTTAACAAAAATTTCTTCTTGCTCCTCCATTTCTTTTTTAATTTTCTTACCCATTGCTCTACGAAGTAAATCAGCAGCACCTAGTGTATAACCGGCAAGAACTTGTGCTATTCTTTGTACTTGTTCCTGATATATCACCACTCCGTAAGTTTCTTCTAAGATCGGCTTTAATAGCTCATGTAAATAATCAGGCTGCTGTAATTTATGCTTACAAGCTATATAGGTAGGGATATTTTCCATAGGACCGGGGCGATATAAAGCACCAAGAGCTATTAAATCATGTATAGAATCAGGCTTAAGGCGTCTAAGTGCATCTTTCATCCCAACACTTTCAAATTGGAAAACTCCGACTCCCTTACCTTGACATAACATTTGATAGGTCTTATTATCATCAAACGTCATATTGTTCAAATCTACATCTATCCCTCGCTCTTTAAGCAGTTTCTTACAATCGGTAATAACTGTTAGGGTTTGTAGACCTAAAAAATCAAATTTAATTAAACCGGCAATCTCAGAATATTTCATAGAATAACCGACTATCAACATATCGGAATTAGCATCTTTATATACTGGGACTATATCAACTAAATCAGTGCCTGCTATTACGATTCCTGCAGCATGAGTCGAGGAATGTCTATGTAGTCCCTCAAGAATTAACGAAGTATCAAGCACCAGCTTAATTAACTCTGCTTCACCCTCTAAATTATACAGTCCATTACCTTTAGCAGCATTTGCAAGCTCTGGAACTTCATGCATTGCCTGTTCAAGCGTAACGGGATTAACTGCACTAAAAGGTACAAGTTCTGTTATATAATCAGCAAATTTATAAGGTAAACTAAGTACACGAGCAACATCCTTAATAACAGCCTTTGCCTGCATCTTACCAAAAGTTATAATCTGCCCTACTCTATTGTAGCCATATTTAGAACGTACATAATTAATCACTTCCTCACGCCTTTCTTGACAAAAATCAATATCGAAATCAGGCATTGAAATACGTTCAGGATTTAAAAATCTTTCAAATAATAAGCCAAATTTAATCGGATCGAGATCAGTAATAAGCAAGCTCCAAGCAACAACCGAGCCTGCCCCCGAACCTCTACCCGGTCCAACTAAAATCCCCTCTTGTTTACTCCATTTAATAAAATCTGATACAATCAAAAAATAACCGGCAAAATTCATATTACAGATAATATCCAGTTCGTAATTAAGACGAGACAAATATTCTGTTTTCAATTCTTCTTGATTCTCTAACGAAATATTTTCGGATTTAAACTTTATAGCAAGCCTTGCAAGTAACCCTTCTGTTGCTTCTTTTCTAATTAAATCTGTTTCACTAATATCTTTGGTAGCAAAATTAGGCAGCATCGGCGGGTTTGCATGTGCTGCAAAATAACAACGTTCTCTTAAATTCACAGTATTTTCAATAGCAGCAGGTAAGTCGGAAAAAAGCTCTATCATTTCACGTGGTGATTTAAAATAACAATTCTCGCTAACTGTTTTACGGTCAGGATATTCTTTAGTAACACCAGCTGATATACATAACAATACATCATGTGCATAATGCATGCTTTTCTCACTAAATAAAACTTTATTAGTAGCAACAAGTGGAATAGCAAGCTCAGCAGCAATTTTAATATAATGATCCTCAATAAACTGTTCTTCGGGTAAATCATGCCTCATAATTTCAAAATAAAACCGATCTGCTAAAATCTCCTGTAATTTACGTGCAAACAGTATCGCTTGCTCTTCATTACGAGCCAGTAAACATTTTCCGACAATACCGTCGGTATAACAGCATAATGCTATTAACCCTTCTTGATATTTTACTAAATCTTCAAAATTAATATGATCGCAGATCTTACGATCATTTTTAGTTACAGTAAGGCTTGATAGTTTGAGTAAATTTTTATAGCCGACTTCATCTTTAGCTATAAGCAAAATTTGAGCAAAAATATTGATATCATATTGTATGTTGAGAATAACCCCGTGTATCGGCTGCAGCCCTTTTTTTACTGCATATAACGCAAATTCCAATGAACCAAATAAATTCCCACTATCTGCCAAACAAATAGCAGACATTTTATTTAATGAAGCAAGCTCTACTATTTTTTCGATTGTTAATGCACTTTCTAGAAAAGAATAAGAGCTTTGTGTTCTTAAATGAATAAATTCAGGTTGCATTTTAAATATGAATGTATATGGTTTTTATGTGATTCCTGTGAAACATTGTTGCATGGATCGGATCAATGCCAACTCTGTCATCCCCGCGACTTGAACGCAGGTTCTAGTTAAAAATACTAAAATTATTAGTATAATAAGTTGTTTTTTGGATACTATGGTCAAACAACGGTATAACAGTGAATGCATTTTACGTAACAACACCTACGCGGGAATAACATCGAGTTTACTTCCTACTGCATAATACCTAAAACCGATTTTTTTCACTACTTCACTATCTAGTATATTTCTCAGATCAATTATTATCGGAGATTTTACTAAGTCATAAATTTCTTGAAAATTAAGTTCTTTAAATTCTAACCACTCAGTTGCAATAACTATAATATCTGCTGATTTACATGCTTCAACTGCTAAGTCTAAATATAGCAAATTTTTATTTTCAAAATTCTTTTTAGCATTTTCACAACCAATTGGATCAAATGCTTTAACATATGCACCTTTATTTAATAAAATCTTTATAATTTCGATAGCAGGACTTGCTCTAACATCATCTGTCCCTGCTTTATATGTTAAGCCTAAAATTGCTATATTCTTACCTTTTAAATCTCTGTCTAACAAAGTAGCAATCTTATCTACTATGTTACTTGGTCGCTGCTTGTTGCTTGCAATTACTGCCTTAAGAATCTTACAATCAATATGATGGTTTGCTACAAGATGATTTAATGCTAGAATATCTTTTGGAAAACACGAACCGCCAAAACCAGGTCCTGCATTTAAAAAATTTTGACCGATTCTTTGATCAAGCCCTATACCTTTAGATAAATCTTTAATATTACCGCCAATTTTTTCACATAAATCAGCCATTTCATTAATAAAAGCAATTTTAGTAGCTAAAAAACTATTTGAAGCATATTTAATAAGCTCACTTGTCACTAAATCAGTAACCAAAAACTTTGTTCCTTGTTCTATTAAGGGTGCATAAATTTTTCTTAAGATCTCCTCCGATTTTTCATTATTTACACCGACAACTATACGGTCAGGATATAAAAAATCTTCTACCGCACTGCCTTCCCTTAAAAACTCAGGATTGGAAGCAACATTAAATAAAAAACCTTTGGATTTTAAATATGCTATAATATTACTGCAGCTATAAGGCGGAACAGTGGATTTGATGACTATTAAACAATCCTTATTTATATGCACTGATACCTTATCAATAGCATTATAAACATATTTTAAATCTGCTTTTCCCGATTCTTTTGAAGGCGTGCCAACCGTAATAAATATTGCTTCAGCATTTTGAAGTTCATTATTATAAATATATGTAAATTTTAATCTTCTAGCTAGCAGAGCTTTTTGTAAATATTTATCAAGGTTCAACTCATAAATCGGTAATATTTGCTTATTTAATTTGGATATCTTAACCTTATCATTATCAATACAAGTAACATTATGACCTAAATAGCTTATAATAATACCTGAGACTAATCCCACATATCCACTACCGATAAATGTAATATTCATAATTTTTTGTGATTTTTATATTAAATTTTTAAATTATACGTTATATTCAACTAACATGACAAGTATACCTCGAGTGTCAATGCAGGATCATTATACTTTGACATAACTTCAAAGAGAGCTAAAAGTTCACAAGGCAAGAAGCGTATCATATACTTAATATGTAAGTACCGTTGTGTACTCTTGTAGAACAACAACACCAATTTTGAAGCTCATCAAGTATACAAAGCTTTTATCATATTTCAATAGATTTACAAGCTCAAATGAATTTTATTAAAAAAACCTTTATTAGTATTTTTATAATTCTTATTTCATTGTTTGTTTTTACAACTCTAACTGTTTATAGTGCGAACAAAGGATCGTTAAATGAACCTTTGAAAAAAATAATTGAATTTTATTTAAGTAAAAATGATATAAAGGCTGTATTACATAATTTAGAATTTAAAGAAAACCGATTATCTATAGATAAAATTACCTTAAGTTTTATAGATAATACTAGAGGAGAAATTAAAGATTTTAATCTTTTCTTTAATTTCAAAAATTTCTTCTCTAATTCGTTAATAGAGGCTAATTTTAATATTGATAAATTTTCCATAATCTCAAACAACGATGAAGAAATTATAAATACTTCAACGAACGGTGATTATTCGTTAAATATAATCAAAAAAGATGTTCTAACCGACATACGGTTAACTTCAATAAAAAGTGATATCTTAACCGATGAGCAAGGAGCAGGCTTACCTCTAGGAAATGCTTTATGCTTGTATAAAACCACCTATTCTAAAGGTAATCCAAAAAGCGTTAATTGCAAACTTACCTTTGGAGACAAAGCTTTTTTATCACTAAACGGTATAATAACCGATAAAAATATCGATGTAAGTGCAGCTGCTGCAAATATACCTTTAATAATTTATCAAACAGTTGAAAAAATTGTGCCGGATAATTCTATAATCTCATATTTACGAGAACATATAAAACAAGGTTATATCCAAAACGGAGAATTAAATATTAAATTAGATAAAAAATTTTTAAAGAAAAATATTTTAGTAGAAGATAATTTAAAAGCAAATTTACATATCTCGAATTTTGAATATAAATATCATAAAGATTTACCGCCTTTAACTAAAGTTGATACTAATATAATTATTTCAGGACCGGAAATAAAATTTCTAATTAATGAAGCATATAGCGGTAACAGTATTGTTTCAGATGGTATTATAACTTTCAAATGGGAAGGACCGGATAAATCGCAATTTGTTTTTAATGCTACTGCTAAAGGTGAAATTAACGACTTAATTGCCTTTGTTCCAAGTAATATATATCAAAATATTAAAGCTCAAAATATTGATCTAAAACAAATCAAAGGGACAGCAAATTCAATAATAGAGTTCATAATCCCTATTAGTCCAAATATCCCTAATAGTTATAATGTGTTATCAACATTAACAAATATTTCTTTTAATACTTTAGACAATAATATTTTATTACAAAACGGTGAAGCCAAAGGTAGTTTTAAAGATAATAAACTAAATATTACCGGTAAAGGCAAAATTAATAATTATGCAAGTAGCTTTACTTATGATCATGATATATCAGATAAAAATAATGAGTGTTTACTTAAAATAAAAAGCAATATTGTGGCAAATAATCAAAGATTTGGACTATTGAAATTAATTTCAGGGAATACCGTTCTAAATTTTGAGTATAAAAAGCAGCATAATAATGAGAGTTTTATTACTGTTAATTCTAATCTTGATAATTTAGAATTTAATATAGATAAAGTATCTATTCATAAAAAATTATATAAAAAAGCTAATTTATATTTATATACTAAATTAAATGATAAAAATTTCGATAGAAATATTGCATTTAACCTTTCAGGGCAGGATAATCTAAAAATTAACGGTAATGTCTTAATTAAGAACAATATTTATAATATTAATCTAGCCTCTGTTAAACATAATCATACGGATTTAAAAGGAAAAATAATTATAGATAACCATAATCTTAATACGGAACTTTATGGAAGCGGATTAGATTTATCAAATGCTAATATGATGCAGTTTTTAGAAAAAGAGGGGGATTCTACACGTAATATTAATTTAAAAACTAATATATCAAAAATACTTTTAAAGAATAATATAATTCTAAGTAATCTTGATTTAGCAATTAAATGTGATAAAGTACGGTGTTTCTCTGGTTTTCTAAATGCTAATATTGCTAATAAAAAAGTTAAGATGTCACTTACCGCTAAGGAAGCTTTTGAACAATGGCTCATTGAATCTGATAATGCCGGAGCATTGCTTAAAGGACTTGGAATGTATAACACTATGCAAAATGGTCAGATTAATATCAACTTAAATACAAAAAGATATAAAGTAAAAAAAGGCGAAATAGTACCAATATTAGATGGAAAATTTTCTATAAAACATTTTATGGTAGTTGATACCCCTTTTTTAACACGGCTTGTTTCCTTTGTTTCTCTACCGGGTTTTCTTAGTTCAATAACTAATAATAAAAATATTTTATTTGAAGATATGACCGGTAAATTTAATTATAGAGGGAATATTATTACAATTTTCGATACAGAAGCACATGGACCGTTTTTTGACTTTACTATGAAAGGTAATATTGATACTAAGCAGCAATTAATTACGGTTAAAGGAAACATTATTCCTTCCTTTTTCTTAATCAGCACCATTGTAATCAAAATACCGGTAGTCGGTAAAATATTTTCCAAAGTAGCCCCTTACTCACTAGAAATGAAATATTAAGTAACTATTTAAAGCTATTAGATTTCGTGTACAAAATTTTAAATCACTCCTTTATGTCATACCCGCGAAAGCAGGAATCTAGAAATCAAGAAGCTCAAATAACTACAGCTTCTAAAGTTAGAAAACTTAATTTGTTTGACTTTTTTCTGGCTTCGCGCTTTCGTGGACATGACATACATAGCCATACATATTTAATCGGTATTTTACTTTTAGGCTTAATTTCCGGTCTTACATTTAATTTAATTTTTTTCACAGTGCCATATCAATTATCTGAAGCAAAATACACTACTGATATAATAGGTTTGATATCATTAGCTGCTTTTCCATATTGTTTAAAGGTCATATGGTCACCTTTTATAGATAAATACTCTATACCTTTTTTATGTTCTAAACTCGGTCACAGACGTGGCTGGGCATTAGTATCACAAATATGTTTAATCCTAGCAATGACAGGATTCTTAAACATAAGCCCTTGCAATAACTTATATATTACTGCCGTTATCTTATGTATTATTTCATTCTGCAATGCTACTCAAGATATTGTACTTGATGCATATAGAATTGAGAGACCTACATCGAAAGAAGAACTTTCAATGGCTTTTACTTTTAGTAGTATAGGGTTTCGTTTAGGTATGTTACTTGGCAGCGTCGGTGCTTTATATTCATCAATTATTTTTGGCTGGAATATTGTATATAAATTTGCTCTATTCATTACTATACTTGGACCTATAGTAATTTTATATATCAAAGAACCAAAATCAAAAGAAATACGTCATACAACTACTAATTTAATAGGATTACAACAATATTTTGCAGTTATTAAAAAAAGTATTATATCCTTAAAAAATGAACAGCAATATTTACTGCTAATTATATTGTTTGTATTTTTGTACAAAGCTGCAGATTCTATACCTATGGCTATGAGTTCTCCCTTATTTCTAGATTTAAGTTTTACTACTCATGAAATTGCTATTATTTACAAAGCGTACGGGTTACTAATCATGATCATTGGGGGAGCTTTAGGTGGCATTTTATCTGCAAAAATAGGTATATTTAATAGTGTCTTAATTGGTGGAGTTATTCAATTATTATCGCCTCTTATGTTTATGATTCTTGCTACTATCGGTTATGATATAAGGACATTTATAATAACCGTTACAGTGCAAAATTTTTGTGCAGGCTTTGCAGGCACTATTATCTCTATCTATTTTGCTAGCCTTTGCAATAGTGAATTTGTTGCCACGCAATATTCCATTATTGCATCTTTTAGCTCTCTTAGTCGTATTCTTCTAGCTAGCCTTGGCGGTATTTGTGCAAAATATCTTACTTGGCCTGTATTCTTTTTAGGTAATACTCTGTTTAGTATGTTATTTATACCGATATTTTATAAAATATATAGAAAGAAACTAGTGATTAAAAAATATGACAATCCTTAAAAAACCTTTATAATATTGATATATATATACTTCTGTGAAATGACGAGTCGGAATTTTTATGAAATTATATAGTTTTCAAGAACATTTATTAGAATTAAAAATAAGGCTTCTTAGAATATTTACTACTTTTATAATTATATTTGCTATTTGCTATTACTTTAGCGACAATATTTATAGTTTTTTATTAAAACCACTGGCTAAGCTAAGCGGTGATACGGTACGCAATATAATTTACACAGGGCTTACGGAAGCATTCTTTACCTATATTAAACTCGCAGCTTTTACTGCTTTTACTATTATTATACCGATAATTGCTTTAGAGTGTTATTTATTTATCAGTCCTGGGCTACACCGCCATGAAAAAAAAATTATCACTTTTATTCTTTTTATGTCACCTATTTTATTTTGGTGTGGTAGTATTTTTGTCTTTTATTTTGTAATGCCGCAAGCTTGGAAATTTTTTCTTAATTTTGAAAAACGTGATATGATAGTACCAATAGTTTTGGAAGCAAGAATTAGCGAGTATCTCAGTTTAGTTATTCATCTTATTATTGCTTTTGGAGTCGCTTTTCAACTACCAGTTGTGATAATAATATTAAATATACTAAAAATAATTAAGGTACAGACACTTAAGCAAAAAAGACGCATTGCCGTAGTAATTAACTTTATCATCGCAGGAATATTAACACCTCCTGACATTTTAAGCCAGTTTGCTCTTGCAATTCCACTACTTTTATTATATGAAATTTCAATAATGATATGTAATTTTATAGAAAAATCGAGGACACTAAATGTTAAATATCAAATGGATTAGAGAAAACCAAGAATTGTTTGATGAAAAGCTTAGCCAAAGATTTATTGAACCTATGTCTAGTAAAATCGCTATGCTCGACGAAGAGAAAAGAAAAATTACGAGTTTAATTCAAGAATTTCAGCATGCACGTAGGGTGAAATCGAAGATTTTAGGTAATATGACCTCTAAAAGCAGTGAAGAGTTTGAAGGTTTACAAAGAGATGTCAAACATATAAATGAGAAGTTGGAAGAACTTGAAAAGGATCTAAATAACAATAACGAATTAAATGAGCTATTAAATATGCTTCCTAATATTCCGGACGACGAAGTACCTTACGGAATTGATGAAAGTATGAATAAATTAGTTCGTACTTACGGAGAGATAAATCCAAATGCTTTAAATAAGCAGCATTTTGAACTAGGCACAAAATTAAATTTAATGGATTTTGAACAAACTACTAAAATTTCAGGAGCTAGATTTGTAACATTAAAAGGCGATTTAGCAAAGCTAGAACGTGCTTTAATTAACTTTATGATTGATGTTCATACTAAAGAGTTTGACTTCTTTGAGATATCACCTCCAGTATTAGTTCGAGATAATGCTATGTATAATGCAGGACAACTACCTAAATTTACTGAAGAGTCTTTTGCAACAACAAAGGGTTACAGACTAATTCCAACCGCAGAAGTATCTTTAGTCAATATAGTCGCTGATACTATTATATCAAGAGAAAAATTACCTATGCGTTACGTTGCTTACACCCAGTGCTTTAGATCAGAAGCAGGTAGTAGCGGTAGAGATACAAGAGGTATGATTAGATTACATCAATTCGGTAAAGTAGAGCTTGTATCTATTACTACTCCAGAAGAGTCACAAAATGAACATGAATATATAACTAATGCATCAGAGACTATTTTACAAAAACTTAATCTACCTTATCGTATTATGTTACTTTGCACTGGAGATATGGGATTTGCAGCAAAAAAAACCTATGATATAGAAGTATGGCTTCCGGGACAAAAGCAATATCGTGAAATTGCGAGCTGTTCTAATTGTGGAGATTTTCAAGCACGTAGAATGAAAGCAAGATATAAAGAATTCGGCAGTAACGATACTACCTTAGTTCATACTTTAAATGCTTCAGGATTACCTATCGGAAGAACTATGGTTGCAATATTAGAAAGTTATCAGAACGAAGATGGATCAATAACTATACCTGATGTCTTGATAAATTACATGGGAGGGTTACAAAAAATCACTACATATAGTGAATAATTGTTTATTAAATATAAATAATAAGGTAAAGTTTTGTAATAATGCTAGGGTTTTATAGTAAGTTAGATCACGATAGTTTAGTTTATATGTCATGCCCGCGAAGGTATTATTGAGTGGAATGGTAAAACTCGCTGTTGCTACCTCATAGTTTGAATACAAATCCATAAAAAATAACTTAAAATATTAATAATCTTAGTATTTTTAACTGGATCCTACGATTGCCAATGATTTTTTCTTTCAAGTCACAGCATGACAATCGGGAAAATTGATCCACACAACAACACTTTTGAGGAAATGATATAGAGAAGTTTTCAAGAACAATGGAAACTAATACTAAGTCTTGACAAAATTGCAATTTAAATTCAGGTTATTTGTGTTTAGTGATTTACGAAAGTGTGATAAGGATATATACAATTATAATGCTCATAATTTTATACCTATAGCATGTCATTATAATGAAAATACTTTACTTACCAAAGACGGTAAGTTACTACAAATTATCAAAATATACGGCATTAATTCAGAACAAATTAGCAATAATTTACAGAATTTACGTGAAATGGTTAGAGTTTCTATAAAAAAGAATATAACCAATTATGATTTTGCTTTTTGGCTACATACAATACGAGAAAAACAAAATTTAGACGATTCCACTCCTTATAAAAAATTATTACCGGCAAATATTCATGCACTATGGCAAAGAAAAAATCATTGGCATGATAAATTTGTTAATACTTTATATATATCTATAGTACATGATTCCACTAAAGTTAATATCAAAAATTTTAACTCTTTAATAAATTCATTATCTAATAAATTAATTACTGATTTTGAAAATAACTACTTAGATTCAGCTTTTCAAAAATTAGAAAATATCACTAATAATATTTTAAAAGATTTAAATGAATTCGGTGCTGAAAAACTTGGTATAATATTTGAAAATGATAATGTTTTTTCTAACCCTTTATTTTTATATAATCGTATAGCTAACCTTAATAATAATTATTGTTTGGTACCTATAATAGATTTATCTGATGCACTAGGTAGAAGTACTTATACAATTAGTGGCGATAAAATGGTAGTTACAGATAATGATAAAAATAACAAATTCGTTTCTTTACTATCTATAAAAGAATATCAAGAAACTCCTTCTAACGCACTTGATAAATTTTTACAGTTACCGATTGAATTAATAATAACTGAAATATTTTACTTTGTAAGCAAAAAACAAGTAATATCCAAATTGCAAGGTCAAGATTATATTCTTAAGATTACCAACGACTCAACTTTACTTAATCACAAAGGGATTAATAAGCTTGATGCAGCTAACTTAGATTTTCAATTTTGTAATCAGCAAATTTCAATTGCTGTTATAGAAGAAGATGAAAATAAACTCGATGCAGATGTAGCTAAAGCATCAACCGAACTTTTTAAACTTGGCATTATTCATGTAAAAGAAGATCTTAATATTGAACAAATATTTTGGTCGCAATTACCTGCTAACTTTGCCTTTATCCGTAGAATGTCACCATTACCCGTAGAACATATTGCTTCTCTTACCGCTCTTCATAATACTACACTCGGTAATCAATATAATCCTTGGGGTAGAGCTATCACTTTACTGCGAACTGAAAAAGGTACTCCATATTTCATGAATTTTCATGATAAAACGAATAAAGGTAATACTTGCATCTTTGGTACGGAAAAAACTGGCAAAACCGTATTATTGAACTTTCTAATATCAGAATCGACTAAATATGACCCAACAATAATTTATATCTCTAATAATAATGATTCTAAAATTTTTATTGAAGCAATAGAAGGTAAATGGTTAGAACCGGACAAACAAATTATCAATCCGTTTTTAGTAGATGATACAGAAAAATCACAAGCCTTCATTTTAGAATTTTTAAAATTAATCAGCGGTCATTATATTTCACCACTAAGTGAAATAGAGATATTTTTCCTAGAGAAGTTAAAAAATAAAATTTTATCAATTGAAAAAGAAAAACGTATTTTTTCCGATATTTTAAAATTAGAAGATTTTAAAGAGGCAGGAGGAATACAAATACTTGATAAATTTAAAGTTTTTACCGAAGGACAATTATATTATCAATTATTTGATGGACCGTCTCTTAACATTCAAGAAGGGGAAGTCATAGGGTTTAATTTATATAAACTTTCTGACGAACCATTTTCTAAACAATTTTATCCAACGGAGAGAAAATTTTTAGAACAGTTTAATAATAATTTAAAGAAACACCAAAGTATTAGTGCAGCAGTAATTTATGCTTTTACTTATCATTTAAGCATAGTCGGCACAAAACCTAAAATATTTGTTGCCGATAATTTTGATAAACTTTATAAACCTGAGGTTTATTACGATAATATAAATTTGATTTATAATAATTTATCTAAAAATAACGGTATTTTCGTCAGTAATTTCAATTTTATTTATCTTAAGTCATACCCAAAATATACTATAAAACCTTGGCTTGATTTAATTAATACTAAAATTATTCTACCGTCTGACGTTAAAATAGAAGATTTAGACAAAATTTTAGGTTTAAGCGAACCGGAAATACGAAAATTATCACAGCTAATACTTTCTGCAAGGATGTTCTTAATTAGTCAGGATAATGAATCTATAGCTTCTGAATTAAGTATTGCCGCTTTAATAGGAATTGTCCGTATTTTATCAAGCAGACAAGAGGAAATGGACATTTATAAAAAAATACTTGAACAACACCAAGGTCCTCCGGATAATTGGGTCCATTACTTATATAATGCATTAAATACGGACTAATGCGAATAGCGCATTATTACATAATTCGCTATTCGGTTTAAAATATAAAAGGTGAAAGGTAGCTTCTACCTTTTATATCAATAAATTATATATGTTATTGGCGACAATTACAAAGTAACTAATTATAACAAGCATAAAGAATACTCAAAGTGTTTAAAAAATATTTACTATTTTTCTTATTTTCATTTTTCTCATTTAATGTATATGCATCTATTTGGGATGATATAGCCGACTGTCTTGGCGACCCATGTAATTGTGGTCAAAGTGAGAGAACGGAAATTTGGAATAAGGGCGGCCACAATGAAGTAAAAAGAGGACCTTTTAAACCTGATACATTGTGTCCTCCTTGGAATAAAAGCGACGGTCGCAATAATGATACTTGTTTATTAAAATTTGATTACCCAGGTACATTTATTGGTTTTTTACTCAATAGATGTGCGGAAGAAGCCCCTGATAGTAGTTACTTTAATCCAAAAATTCGTATTAGAGTTCAAAGCTGTAATGCTGCAGCTTGTTGGCACCAACACTCTACTTTAAATTGGGATGGAGAATGTGTATTATGGCCTACAGGTTATGGCCTACCTCTAACTAGAGTTTGTGCTAGAATCGCTGTACCGGAAATGTATCTGCCTTACGGAATAAATGCTAACCCTTTTCCTGCAGATCCAGGTTATACAGATGGAGTACATCTCAATAAAGTCGGTTACACGGAAAGTGATAATAAGATAATCGGTGTAGACGGGAAAATAGTTACTTTAAAATCACCTAAACTTTGTGCTTATAGTGATCCTGGACTTGTTAACCTTGTTTCAGATTCCGGTGTACATCTTGATCCAATGGACTGGAATCCTCATCGTCAACCTCTTCACCAAACTAATCAACTTAGCCCTATTGCAAAAGTATTAAAATTTTTAGTTGAAATGGTAAAAGGAGGAAATTTACCAGGTTTATTAGGACACATTCTTGGTATGATAAATCAAGATTCAGAATTTATAAAAGTACTTCAATCAATACTTAATGCAATAGGAGAGATTTTTAATTTTTTTCCTAATTTAATAATAAAAGTTATTGAAACACTTGGATCATTGAACGGTGCTGTAGATAACTATTCTTTTGGTTGCGTACAATTACCTTTAGGACCTTTTCCACCGCCATATTGTCCAAATTTAGATTATATTAGCATTAATCCTAAAGCTAATAATGTATGTAGCATCAAAGATTCCAACGGCAATTTTGACCAATCTTCTACTAGTCCGGCTTGTGTAGTGTCTAATGTTAGAAACAATATTGTTAATAATACCATACGTGTTAGCTTTAGCAATCTTGTTCCACTTTGTACAGGACCTAACCCTGACCTCAAAACTTGTGTACAACTCAAAAATATAGATTTTTCTTCAGCAAAAATTACTCATACTAATACAGCTTTTAGAGATCTTATCAAATCGTGTAATAATACTTCAGGGGGCACACCATGTATTAATACAGAAATCCCTACGCCATGTAGTGTTACAACTGATGGTTGTAATAATGGATTTAGAATAGTATATTCGCAGAAAATTGGCAGTGTAGAAACACCTAACGATTATTACATAAGCGATATACCGGACTGTCCAAGTTCTAATTCAACTACCTGCCAAAAAGTGTGGGGAGTTAATATCGGCGAATTTAAAGATGTAAGCGTAAAATTTCCTAAAATACAAGGACAAGATCAAGCTGGTTTAAGTAAACCTGGACCAACAAGATTCACTTTAAAAGACAATAACGGTAAAGATAGAAATCTTTATGTCTCTATTAGTAATACCGAAGACGATAAGCAAAATCCTAATAATATTTGCTTATTTGAGTCTAGTAATTTAATAGATTGCATACCACGAGTAAATCATTCTTACAGTTTAGTTGCTTATGAATGTGCAAAACAATATGCTGGAATTACCTGTACTAATAACAATGCCAATGATGCTTATTATAAACCGCAATTCATTGCTTCATTGCAGGTAAGGGACGGTAACAATATTATAGATGAAACAAGTACTCTTGTAACGCCATTGTCATACGCCGGACCTCCACCTCCAAACCCTAATGATACAGAAAGCATAGTCATGCTTGCCGGTTATACTTATAGTTCTTCTGTTGCGTTTATACCTAAAGATCCACCAAAAAATCCGACGGAAGATAAATATATTGCTATGCCATTTTCAGGAAAGAATGCTCTAAATCAATTGACCATTCACGGTAAATATAAAGATGATCAGAAACCTTACGATAATAATGGAAATTTAAACCCAAATGCAGTATATTTAAAATACTTAGAATATATAAACGGTAAATATATTCAAGGCGGAACACATGCCTGCTTGATGCCGAAAAATTTCCAACATTGTAACCCTCTCCCGATTCCTACCTTACCTGATGGCTCACCTATGCCCGGTTACAATAATGACTCTATAAATTGCGTACTTGCTAAACTAAATAGCAAAGATACTATAAATTGTAAGGATTTTAAAAATAAATATAACGTTATTTATCCAAATCTTGGATTATGCAGAGATACAAGTAGCTGCACTCTAAAAGAAACAGTATCAGGTCCAGGAAGAGGCATTAATATTTATACTTGCAATATAAATAATATGCCAAGTAATTGCTATACAAATAACGACAACCCTAATACTCCAATATGTGTTTTAAGTAGGGATTATACAGATAGAATCAAGCCAGAACCTAGCATAGGACCAATATTAGATGATTCAAGATATTATAAAGTGACATATACAAAAGGAGATATAAATAATCCTCCTGAACCGACATATAAAGCTGAAGTTTCAGATGTAAGAGATAAAACTTGGCAAGAGCTAAATCTTTGTACTCCTATATTAGTACCTACTTGTCAGGCAATTCATACTCCTTCAGATCAACATGGTAATGCATTATGGCCTGAAAGCGATATAGGGGAACTTGCAAAAGGAACATGCCCGGTTAATTGGGTAACTATTGACCCTAATAAACCTTTAGAACGCTATTGTTTATCATATTTTGATAGAAGGGTTGTCGAGTTTGAACCTTTAGGTCAAAATGTTGGCTGTAGAGAATCAAAAGGATTACAGATAGATATTATTGAAAATAACTTCCCAACAAAATTAGTTAACACTCCTTATAATCATGCAACTAAAACAGGTGAAGTGATTTTTAATGTAGTACCACAATGGAATTCACAATGGAATATTATGGCATTTCCTAGTAATAATCCGGATACTTTTATAAGTGCATCATATGAACCAGAAGGTACAAAATTATATACTATAACTTTCAAATTAACTTTAGATGCAATTATAGATGATATCGATTATTTCAAAATACTAGATTTATGGTACGACGATTGTATATTATTATATGTCAACGACACAAAACTTCTTAGTGCCCCTATACCTTCTATTGATTCTTTAGACGATCCAAAACAATGTAATAACGGTAGAGATCAAGGTTATGCATTACACGCTGAAGTTAATAACCAACCTATTAGTAAAAGCAATCCTATTGACATCAGACCCTATCTACATCAAGGTGAAAATTTCATAAAGTTCCAATTAAGAGTGATGTACGGCGGAGGGCTATATTATCACATGCAATATAAAATGAAGAGATAAATAAATGAATTGGATTATTTTTTATACGGTAATTGCTACTTTACTGATTCTCGATTTGGGGATAGTACACAAAAAAAACACCGTAATGAGCTTGAAAGAAAGCGTACTTTTTAGTCTTTTCTATTTTATAATAGCTTGTTTAT
This sequence comes from Rickettsia canadensis str. McKiel, assembly GCF_000014345.1. Classification (NCBI taxonomy): domain Bacteria; kingdom Pseudomonadati; phylum Pseudomonadota; class Alphaproteobacteria; order Rickettsiales; family Rickettsiaceae; genus Rickettsia; species Rickettsia canadensis. The sequence continues at coordinate 1,027,202 of NC_009879.1, forward strand.
TCGGTATCTATGTTTACTATAATACTGGGGCAGATCATGCTCGTGAATATTATACTTGCTTTTTCATTGAGAAAGCTATGTCACTTGATAATATTTTTATTATCTCGATTATTTTCCAATTTTTTAGAATTCGCAGAAAATATCAACATCGTGTTTTATTTTTCGGGATAATAGGCGTAATAATATTCAGAGCCATAATGATTTACAGCGGTATTATTCTTATAAATAAATTTGCCTGGTTATTATATATTTTTGCCGTAATACTTATTGCTACCGGTATAAAAACTTTTTATGTATCACATAAAACTTATGATATACAGGATTCTTATATTTACAAGTCAATAATAAAAAATCTAAATATTACTCCCAATCTTGAAGATGGTAATTTTGTTGTTAAACTTAATAACAAATTATATTTTACTCACCTTTTTATATCTCTAGTACTGATAGAAACAATAGATTTAGTCTTTGCTATAGATAGTATAGCAGCAATATTTGCAATTACTAATGATGTTTATATAATGTATACTTCAAATATTTTTGCTATTTTAGGGCTTAGAGCGTTATTCTTTTGTTTAGAAGAGATTACAGAACGTTTCAGTTATATAAAATATTCTTTGGCATTAATTTTAATATTTATCGGCTTAAAAATATTTATTCATCATTATATAGTGATTCCGGCATATGTTTCACTCACAGTAACTATTACTTTATTACTATTTAGTATAATTGCTTCCATAATTATTAGAAAAAATATGATTGACCATTAATAAAGGGGATATATAATGTTTTTTTATTTTTTAAACAATTATAATGACTAAATTACTAAAATTATTTTTTTTTACTATTATCATTTTTAATAACATTGCTTTTGCAAAAGAAACAGATTTCTATATAGGAATAGAAAGCAAAATAGTTAAGCCGGTCGTGAGTAAATTTCAACATAAAAACTCAAAGACCGAAATAATTTTAAAAAAATCAAGCATATATAGTGGGAAAATAGGCTATATAATATATCCACAGATAGCTATTGAATTTTTGGAAACTTATCAACCTACATATCTTCTACATTACGTATTACCGCAGCAAAATTTAAGTAACGGTCTTACTATCCCACCTACTCTAGGCAACGCTAAAGTATTATCAAATACATATATGCTAAATCTTATTGATGATTTGGAAAAAATAAAAACTTTTACAGCTTTGGTAATACTTGGAGGTGGGAATAGCACAAGTAAAAGTTAAGCCACCTCTTCTAGGTAGAGTGTTATAAAATAGTGATTATTTTAAAGTAAGAAGAAGTCATAAAAATTGTATTGCTTGGCAAGCATCGCTTGGTATTTCACAAGATGTAACTTCAAATTTAAGTAATTGATGCAACTGCAAAATTACAAACGGCATATAGAGTATAGAGTAAGGATTAATTATGATACACTTGATATAAAAACTGGACAATTCGTGCCAGCAAATCCTATCAAAAAAACTATAGTCGTTAGAGAATTTGGCTTAGGATTTACTTATAGATTGCCATTTTAAGGATTCTGTGCAATATTTATTATGAAAAAAGCTGGATTTCAGTTCTTTCTATTGTCATCCCGTGGCGTGACCACGGGATGGGGGACACAGAAGACTTTTTCTGCTCCAGACAATAACACAAATATAACCAACTATATAAGGAAAAAATATGTCCCAAAAAGCTATTAACTCTTCTTCTACCTCTAACAGTCATGATAAGACGGCAAAAAAACTACATTCCGTACAATCTGTTGTTAACGGGGCGATTTCAGATCATAACACTTATGATGAAGTACCATATGAAAGCTACCCGTATGCTCTTACCAATCCTTATCACTTAAGTACACTTGCAACCCTTTTCGGTGTAAATACTCCTGAAGTTGAAAATAGCAGAATATTAGAGCTTGGTTGTGCTGCAGGCGGCAATTTAATACCGCATGCAGTGCTTTACCCAAAAGCTCATTTTGTTGGTGTTGATTTGTCTAAGGTACAAATTGATGAGGCAAAAAAAAATGTTAAAGAACTAGGATTAAAAAATATAGAGTTCTATCATTGTTCAATAACCGATATTGATAATTCTTTTGGTAAGTTTGATTATATAATTTGCCATGGCGTAATTTCTTGGGTACCAAAAACCGTTAGAGATAAAATTTTTGAAGTTTGTAATAAAAATCTTAGCCCAAACGGAATAGCATATATTAGCTATAATACGCTGCCAGGCTGGAATATGGTCCGTACTATTAGAGATATGATGATGTATCATTCTAGCTCATTTGCAAATGTGCGGGATAGAATAGTTCAATCTAGATTGTTACTAGAATTTGTTAAGGATAGCTTAGAAAACTCCAAAACTCCTTACGCAGAAGTATTAAAAACCGAAGCAGGGCTGCTTGCTAAACAAACTGATCATTACTTACGTCATGATCATCTAGAAGAAGAGAATGCTCAATTCTACTTTCATGAATTTATGAATGAGGCAAGAAAGTATAATTTACAATATTTAGCCGATTGTAATCTCTCAACTATGTATCTCGGTAATATGCCGCCAAAAGTAGTAGAGCAGTTAAAATCAGTAAACGATATCGTTAGAACCGAACAATATATGGATTTTATTACGAATCGTCGTTTTAGAACTACTTTGTTATGTCATAGTAATATCAAAATTAATAGAAATATTAATAATGATGATATAATGAAATTTAATATGATCTTTAATATAGTACCTGAAAAGCCACTGAAAGAAGTGGATCTTAACAGTACTTCTGAAAACTTAAAATTCTTTTTAAACGGTAATAAAGACTTTAACTTAACAACTAGCTCACCTTATATGAAAGCTATTTTATACACTTTTAGCGAGAATCTAAATAACCCGTTAAGCTTTGAAAAAATAACTGCAGAAGCCAATAAAAAGTTACATAATACTAAATTAAATGAAATCAAAGCTGAGCTTTTAAATAATGCAATGAAGCTAGTATTGCAAGGTTATATTAGTATTACAAATCAGAAACATCGAAATAACCCTGAGCTTGATAAACCTAAAACAACAAAAATGGTCATACATCAAGCAAACCACACACCTTATATGTGGGTAACAAATTTAAAACATGAGCCGATTGGTGTTAATTTCTTTGAGAAGTTTGCACTTAGATATATGGATGGAAAACATGATAAAAAAGCAATCATTGATGCTGTACTTGGTCATGTAGAAAAAGGCGAATTAACTTTAAGTAAAGAAGGTCAAAAAGTAGAAAACAAAGAAGAAATACGTAAAGAACTTGAAGTATTATTTACTCTGATGATTGAGAAATTTTCTTCTAACGCTTTGTTGGTGTAATGATTTCGTCACGAGCTACGCGACTAAAGTCTTTGTTGCATGGATCAATGTCATTTCCGCAAAAGCAGAAATGACATTGATCCATGCAACAACTCCAGTCAAGTCACGGGGTAACTGACACCAAAGAGATACTTAAAAACATAAAAATAACTCATGCCTATATTTTTTTATTTATTTGCAACATTAATAACTATAAGCAGCTTTTGCGTTGTTTTAAACAAAAATTCCGTATATTCGGTATTATGGTTAATTTTTGCATTTCTCAATGGCTCAAGTCTTATGATTTTGCTTGGTGCAGAATTTCTAGCTATGATACTGATAGTAATTTATGTTGGAGCTGTAGCGGTATTATTTCTATTTGTGATAATGATGCTAGATATGCATTTTAATAAGGCAATAACACAGTTAAAAGAAAATCTGACTTTAAGTATTTTAATATCTCTCATAATGTTTGCTGATTTAGTAATAATTATTTTACTTGGGACTAAAAATATTAATTTCAGCTCCGATATATTGTTTGCCACAACAAATAATATCTCAAACACTAAAGCAATAGGTAATATACTTTATACTGATTTTATGATACCATTTCAAATGGCGGGTCTTATTCTATTTGTGGCTATGATTAGTTGCATTGTATTAACTCTTAGAAAGCGTGAGGGAATAAAACGTCAAGATATATTAAAACAATTAAGCCACAATAAAGAAAATGCTGTATTAATGACGAAACCTCTTCTTAATAAAGGCATTGAGGATATTAAATATGAATGAATATATTTCGCTTAATCATTATTTAATCTTAAGCAGCTTAGTTTTTACTATCGGCATGTTTGGATTATTTATACATCGCAAAAATATTATCAATATATTAATGTCCATTGAGTTAATGATGCTTGCAGTTAATATAAATTTTGTTGCATTTTCCGTGTATATGCAAGAATTATCGGGACAAATTTTTAGTATCATAATCTTAACTGCAGCAGCAGCTGAAACCTCTATAGGGCTTGCAATATTACTTATATATTTCCGTAATAAAGGCTCAATTGAAATTACTGATATTAATCAGATGAAAGGATAAAGATGTATAAGACCCTTACCATAATGATCATCATATTACCACTTGCCTCTGCAATAATAAATGGGTTATTCTTAAGAGTAATAGATAAAAAATTAGCCCAAGTAATTGCAACAGGGTTTTTATCTTTATCTACTTTATTATCATTAATAATATTTAACCATACGGGCTTAGAGGGGGATATTATCCATATAAAATTATTTCCGTGGATTGTCTTAGAGCAATTTAAAGTAGACTTTGCTATTTATGTAGATCAGCTCACTAGCATAATGTTCATAGCCGTAACATGGGTATCAAGCGTTGTGCATATTTACTCGCTTGGCTATATGGCAGAAGATAAAGGGATTGTACGTTTCTTATCATTTCTTTCTTTATTCACTTTCTTTATGTTAATGCTAGTATCGGCAGATAATTTCTTACAGTTATTTTTTGGCTGGGAGGGCGTTGGAGTATGCTCATATTTACTAATCGGATTTTGGTATTCAAAAGAATCATCCAATAAAGCAGCAATTAAAGCTTTTATAACAAATAGAGCCAGCGATTTTGCTTTTATCTTAGGCATAATAACAATAATTTTTTACTGTGGTTCAGCAAATTATAAAAATGTATTTTTATCTACAGGGTTATTATCTAATACAAAAATATTGTTACAGTTTTCTATTCTAGATATTATTTGTTTATTATTATTTATCGGTTGCATTGGTAAATCTGCACAGATTGGTTTACATGTATGGCTTCCTGATGCGATGGAAGGACCAACTCCGGTATCTGCACTTATTCACGCAGCAACTATGGTAACAGCAGGAGTATTTTTAGTGGCACGCTGCTCGTATTTGTTTGAATACAGCCCTATAGTTCTACAATTTATTACAATTATCGGTGGCATTACTTGTCTTTTTGCAGCAAGCATTGCTATTATGCAAAGCGATATTAAGAAAATTATTGCATACTCAACTTGTAGTCAACTTGGTTATATGTTCATGGCTTGTGGAGTCTCTGCCTATAATAGCGGGATATTTCACTTAGTAACTCATGCTTTTTTTAAGGCATTATTGTTTTTATCAGTCGGCAACGTAATACATGTAGTTCATGAGCAGGATATTTTTAAAATGGGTGACTTACGAAATAAGATGCCGATCACTTATGGAAACTTCTTAATCGGTTCACTTGCATTAATAGGCATTTATCCGCTTGCAGGATTTTACTCTAAAGACTCAATTTTAGAAGCTTCTTATAGTAGCGGATCGCTTATGTTTATTTTTGGAATAGCAGCAGCAATACTGACTGCTATTTATTCAATGAAAATTATTATATTGGTATTTCATGGCAAAACTAAGCTAGAAAAAGATATTTTTGAGCATGTTCACGAACCAGCTAAAATAATGAATAATCCACTTATATTACTCGTTGCAGGGAGCTTTTTTAGCGGTATGATCGGCTATTATTTACTCTCTATGGATAAACCAAACGGCTACTTCCATGAAAGCCTATTTAATTTACATATTTATAAATTACTAATTAACCATCCGCCTTTATATATAAAATTACTACCTATGGCCGTTGGTATAATAGGGATTATTATGGGGATTTACTTATATAAGTCAAGTACTGTTATGTCATTCCCACATAGGCTGGAATCCAGTAAAAATATCAAACACTGGATACCGCGATCAAGTCACGGTATGACATTTTTTAGTAAAATGGCACCTTTCAGGTTAATAGGTAATATCCTATACAACAAATATTACTTTGATGAATTATATACTTATTTAATTGTTAAGCCTATTAACTGCCTAGCCTGTTTATTTTATCTTGGGGATCAGAAAATAATTGATCGTTTTGGACCGAACGGTTTTTTACGAGTTGTTAATTATTTTAGTGTTCTTACTGGCAAAATACAAACAGGGTATGTTTTTAATTATGCTTTATATATAGTATCGTTTATTGTTGTAACAATTAGTTATTTTGTTTTTACTTTCTTTCAAAAGTAGTATTGCATACTACTTTTGAAAAAAGAATTAAGCTATATTGAGTAATAAAGATGAAAGGTGACTTCCATCTTCATTACCAAATTAATTTATTTTTTATTTTCACTATTCTTTATTTATTGGGATATTATATACAAGGATGCTAGAATTACCTATTATATCTATCAGTATTTTTCTGCCGCTAATAAGCGTGCTATATATTTTGCTGTTTATTAGTCAAAGTAAAAAGACAGATAAACCAATATATGTAATGTATGTTGTAGTGCTTAGTTCTGTTTTAACATTCATTTCAACTACCTATATTTTAGTAGAGTTTGATTCCTCAAATCCCGCTTATCAATTTGTCGAACATTATACATGGCTTGATAAGATCGGTCTTGAATTTCATGTAGGTGTTGACGGTATATCGATATTTTTCGTTGTTCTAACTTCTTTCCTTACTCTTATTTGCATAATCGGAAGCTTATTTACCGTTAAAAAATATATTAAGGAATATTTAGTATGTTTCTTATTAATGGAATCTTTTTGTATAGGAGCATTTACCTCAATAAATTTACTATTATTTTATCTGTTTTTTGAAGCAATATTAGTACCGATGTATATTATTATTGGTGTATGGGGTGGCGAAAATAGAATATATGCGGCTTTTAAATTCTTTTTATATACTTTCTTCGGTTCAGTATTTTTCCTACTTTCATTAATTTATATTTATAGCAAAATTCATAGTTTTGATTTAACCTATATTCCTGAGCTTACCGGTAATATTCCATTGTTTGCTCAAAAAGTTTTATGGTGGACAATTTTTATAGCCTTTGCCGTTAAAATCCCTATGATTCCTTTTCATACTTGGCTACCTGATGCACACGTACAAGCTCCAACCAGCGGATCGGTTATTCTTGCCGGTATTCTATTAAAACTTGGAGGCTACGGTTTTTTAAGAGTACTACTTACATTACTACCGACTACTTCACAAGCATTTGCAATTTATGTAATTTACCTTAGTGTCATTGCTATAATATATGCATCACTCGTAGCCCTCGCTCAAAAAGATATGAAGAAGATGATAGCCTATTCATCAATTGCACATATGGGATATGTTACGATAGGCATGTTTAGTTTTACTGAAGCTGGAATTAGTGGAGCAATATTTCAGATGCTTAGCCACGGCGTGATTTCTTCATGTCTATTCTTAATAGTCGGTACTTTATATGAAAGACTACACACTAAAGAAATAGCTAAATACGGTGGTGTAGTAAATAAAATGCCTGTACTTGCTACATTTTTTATGATGGCAATTTTTAGCTCTATCGGGCTACCTGGTACTAGCGGCTTTATTGGAGAATTTTTAAGTTTGCTTGGAATTTATAAGGTAAATATAGCAGCAACTTTTGTAGCCGCTCTCGGTATAATCCTTGGGGCAGGTTACATGCTAAAATTATATAAAGAGGTTATGTTGGGAGAAATTACCAATAAAGAAATTATGCATTTCAGAGATTTATATAAATACGAAATAATCTCAATAGCTCCTTTAATATTATTGATTATTTACTTTGGTATAATGCCGAATTCTATTCTAAATATATTCCGTCTATCGATAGAAAATTTGTTAGTTAGGTTTTGATGGTTAATGCTATTTCTGCACCCTTTTGTTATTTCAGCAATGGGCTGGGTCTTGTTGCATGGATCAAGAAACGTACTTAATGTCATGCAAGCGTCGTTGGTGGTAACCCAATAAAACTTGTGTTTTTAGGTTTGTTTTATCAATTAATTTGTAATTTTTATACCAAAATTAAATTTTTTCCGTCTACACGGAATGACATAGTAACAAAATTATGCTATCACTTCATCAATTACAATTTAACATAGAACAAAGAAATTTATTTGATCTCAGCCTTACTTTTCTTCCTTCTTCTATTACATATATAAAAGGAGCTAACGGTTGCGGTAAAAGTTCAATGCTACGAATGATAGCAGGAATTATGCAACCGAGTAGTGGTAATATCTACTATAAAAACTGTAATATTAACAATACAAAGTATATTTCAGAAAGCTTCAGACAAGATAAATTAAAAAGTGAGTCTGTACAACTTATAAAAATACGTGAGCAAAGACGAATTCTGCAAAATTGGCTTGTATCAAGCTTTACGAAATATGCTGTAGCTAAACCTTATTGTACTTATGTAGGTCATAATTTAGGTCTAAAACTTGAAATGACTGTTTTTGAGAATCTAAAATTTTGGTCAGAAATTTATAATTCTGCTGAAACCCTATATGCTGCTATTCATTATTTCAAATTACACGATTTATTAGATAAAAAATGTGCTAGTTTATCTAGCGGGATGCAGAAAGTCGTGGCCGTAGCAAGGCTTGTTGCTTGCCAATCGGATTTATGGTTACTTGATGAAGTTGAAACTAACTTAAGCAAAGAAAATAGAGATTTGCTAAATAATTTAATTGTCATAAAAGCAAATAGCGGCGGTATTGTTCTCCTATCATCTCATCTAGAAAGATCTATAAAATCTGCACAGATATTACAACTGGATTAATTATTACTTGTTTTGCATATTTTTACCAATGCAAAATAAAAAAGGCTAACTATAATCCAAATTGAACAATTAATTATTGTACTTACAGCACGTACTTTAGTAACTTCCATATAAGAATGAATATATATATTCATTCTTATCACTAATGCTCTTGTCTTCTAACGCTTTTGGAGATAAGCCTTTTAATTGTTCATACAAATCCTTATCATATGATTTTAGCTTTAAATATTATTTAGAAAAGATAACCACCAAAATTTTCAAGCCATAAGATTTTGTAGCTCTTTTAGGACCAAGGTAATGCAGGAAAACTACTTTAGCTCATTAATTACCGATAAGCAGAAAGATGTATATTTTTTGCTTTGGAAGATATAAGAGATTTAGCGATCTTAGAAAACCCTTATGTAGCACTTGAGGGTAAAAAAGCTTAATTATTATTAATGAAATTCAAAGATTACCAGAATTTATTTCCTACTTTACAAGTTTTAGCAAACAAAGATGCAAGGCAGAGTTTTTTAATACTAGGGAGTGCTTCAAGAGATTTAATTAGACAATCTTCAGAAACACTTACAGGCATAATATCTTATATAGCATGTATCTTTTTTCTTTTTCTAACCAAGAAAAAAGATACACATTAGAAGCAGATAATGTAGAACAATTACATTTTTTGTGGATTTCCAAATTGTTATCTCTATCCATAAACAGATTGTGACTGGTTAGAACAATATATTAAGGACTTTTTTAGAGCGTGATCAATTCCACCTGCTACATTATGTCATTTTGGACTATGCTTACTCATTATCACAGAAATATTTTTAATGCTTCTGAAATTGGGAAATCCTTAGCAGGAAGAGATATACTATACAAAATTATCTAGATATTTTACTGATTCAAGGATATTTGATCATTTAATTGATATTTATTCACCTGAGCAATTATTAAGACATCCAAAACTAGGAGCAAGTTTTGAAGGATTTGCTCTAGAACAAATAATACAGATTTTTAATAAACACAGCGAGGATTGCTATTACAGCGATACTCCTACTCGTACTTCTTCAATGAATAAAGCAATATAATAATGAAATAAATTTAAAATTATACGAACTATTTTTATATACTTCTGGCAGCAAAAATACCAATTATCAAGTAATATCACTGTTGTTCCAGTTAAGGATATAGTATACTTTTGTATAATTTACCTATACTCATAATCCTTATATAATTTACTGGTAAGTGCTTGTTCCCATTTGTCGCCGTTTTGCAGTAATCTTTCCTTATCGTAAATAAGTGCGGTATGGGTAAGGCTTGCAAACTCGAAATTAGGCCCCTCAACTATTGCATCTACTGGACAAGCTTCTTGGCACAACCCACAATAAATGCATTTTGTCATATCGATATCATAACGAGTAGTACGCCTACTGCCGTCATCTAATGCCTCTGCTTCAATCACTATCGCTTGTGCAGGACAAATCGCCTCACAGAGTTTGCAAGCAATGCAACGTTCTACACCATTTTCATAACGACGCAGTGCATGCTCACCCTTAAACCTTGGGCTCACAGGGCTTTTTTCATAAGGATAATTGATTGTAACTTTAGCTTTAAAAAAATATCTCAAAGTCAAAGCCATCCCTCTTACTATCTCATATAGAAAAAACGATTTTAAGTAGTTTATCATTATCTATTAAAATTTTAAGTTTGAATCGATAGTATTCAGTAATTCCTTAATAGTAGGAACATAGTCTATTATTCGCTTATAAATTTCATCTAAAAGTTTCTCATCATAAGCATGCGATATTACGGTCAGTAAACATATCAATCCATAGATCTTAATCATTTATTATACCAACATTAACCTCTTTGAGAACTTCTTTAGGCTTATGTTTATTTTTGACATATATAACTTTTTTATTATTCAATATATTTTCATAAAGTTCAGGACTTATTGTTGTAGACTCGAACCTAACATAATCTATCTTTAAAAGAGCATCCACATTTTCTACAATATCTACACCTTTTTAACCATTCTTGATCTGTAATATTGGGACCAATAATTGCAAGATCAATATCAGAACGCTTTTTATTGTCACCTTGAATACGAGGAACTAAAAAGCCATATTTCCTTTATAAACGGTAAAGATTGCAATTGCTCAATAAAGAAGTATGTTCAATATCTTTAATCATTCACAATTTACTATAGTTAATGTTATTATTCTCAAACACTTGGCAAATGATCGGTATACATAAGAACACTTGACACTAATACCACCCAAAATAGTGTGAGCGGCAATAATACTTTCCACCCTAAACGCATTAGCTGATCATAGCGATATCTTGGTAGCGTTGCTCTAATCCATAAAAAGCAGAACAGTAAAAATCCAACTTTAAAAGCAAACCAAAAGAAACCAGGAATACAATCTAACCACGAGATATTAAAAGGCGGTAAATAACCACCTAAAAAGAAAGTAGTAGTCATTGCACTAACAAGTATCATATTAGCATATTCACCTAGGAAAAATAAAGCAAATCCCATAGAGGAATATTCAACATTATAGCCGGCAACTAACTCTGATTCTGCTTCAGGTAAATCAAAAGGCAATCTATTTGTTTCAGCAAGCACTGAGATAAAAAACACAACACCCATCGGCAATAGCATTAAATCGATCCACCATGGAATTGTTCTTTGTGCTTCAATAATCCCACTTAAATTAAGAGTACCGGTAGTAAGCAACACGGTAATAATAACAAGTCCCATCGATACTTCATAAGAAATCATTTGAGCAGATGAGCGTATAGCACCAAGGAATGCATATTTTGAGTTACTAGCCCAGCCAGCAATAATAATTCCGTAAACACTTAAGGAAGAAATAGCAAGAATATATAAAACACCGACATTAATGTCTGCAAGAACTAAGCCCTTTGCAAAAGGTACAACCGCCCAACCGATTAAACTTAATATAAAAGTTATCATCGGTGCTAAAATAAATAATATTCTATCGGAATTGGTTGGAATGATTGGTTCTTTGAATAAGAGCTTAACTGCATCGGCAATAGGTTGCAAAAGCCCAAACGGTCCCACAACATTTGGACCTCTTCTAAGCTGCATAAGACCAATTACTCGACGTTCCACATATGTTAAATACGCAACGCACAATATTAAAGGAACAGTGATCGCCACCACCTTTAAAGCGATTATAATTAATGGAAAAGTATATTCAAAAAAGAGTGATGTCATATTTCATTGTGTCATCATCCCACGACTTGATCGCAGAATCTAAGGAAAATTATTTTATAATACTTTAAATCATGCCAATTAGGGTTGTTAGATTCGATTAAATCTAATTTCCATTTTCTTTTATATTATTTTAATTCACAACTAATTGCTAAATTAATATCATTACACTGTTCAAAATAACCTTTTATTTGAAAGTATATAAACATAGTATTCGTTCATTTTTAAATACTAGATACCGCAATCAAGTCGCAGTATGATACTTTATGTTCTCTACTTTGCTTTTAGCCTCTACGCACTTAGCCATAGTTACCGAATTTTTACTAATTATGTCAGTCATATAATAATTAATAGGTTCTGCAGTTATAGGCTCTTTTAATAATTTATCTTTAGATCTAAATTGAGTAAATTTATTCTCTATAATTTTACCAATACTAGCAAACACCTTATATTCTTCAGCAAGCTTAGTCCGTACTGCTTGCAAATTATTCATTCCAATATCTATTTTTAAATGACATGCAAGCTCTTTAATAATTGCTATATCTTCTTTAGCATCTCCTACAGGCGATACTATTTTTTCTGCTATTTGTGGTCTACCTTCTAAATTTACGTAAATGCCACTCTGCTCAGTATAAGCAGCTGCAGGCAAAATTACATCTGCATTAGTAGCACCTGCGTCCCCGTGATGTCCTTGATATACTATAAAAGCCGATTTAAATTTATTAAATTGGGCTTCATCGCTACCTAGTAAATACGCTAATTTTATTTCCTTTAATTCATCAACTGAGCTATTAAAACCGATATCAAGACCACCAACTATAGAAGCGTGATTATGTAATATATTAAAGCCCTTCCAATCATCACGCATAATATTATATTCAGCTACTATCTTATGAATAAGCGACAATATAGCATATCCGTCATCTCTTACATATACACCATCACCTACTATAATTATCGGATATCTTGCTGCTTTTAAAGTTTTAGTAAACTCATGAGTACCAATGATTAACTCCTCAATAATCTTAATATCACCTCCTAAATCCTGAATTTCATAAGTTTGATTATGCCCTGCTCCTATTCTGGCTACTTTTAATGAACCTGCACGCACCCTTTGCCCTATGCGACTATTTAATATAGGTGCTATTTGTCTTGGATTTGCTCCGATTAGTAAACATAAATCTGCCTTTTCTACACCAGCAATAGTTGTATTAAATAAATAATTTCCTCTCTCGCTTGTATCGATTTTATAGTTAAACTGATTAACACTATAATTATTACTGCCAAGTTTCTGAAGTAACATTTTTAGCATAAACATTGCTTCAACGGATACAAAACAGCCAGCAACAGCAGCAATTTGTTTAGGATTAATAGATTTAATTTTATCAACTATCGTATTTAAAGCTTCACTCCAGCTAGCTTCTACTAATTTACCGTTTTTTCTGATATAAGGACGATCTAGACGCTGATATTTCAGCCCATCATAGCTAAAACGATTTTTATCTGAAATCCATTCTTGATTTATTTCTTCATTAACACGAGGTAATATTCTCATTACCTCATCACCTCTACTATCAATACGAATATTAGAGCCTTCAGCATCATGCATGCCTATAGAATTTGTATGTCTTAGTTCCCATTTACGGGCTTTACAGGCATATGGCTTAGAGTTCAAAGCACCAACAGGACAAATATCAATCATATTACCGGAAATTTCTGAATCGAGAGCTTGTTCTAGATAAGATGTTACTTCCATGTGTTCTCCACGATGAATAGCGCCCATTTCTTCTATTCCCGCTATATCATTGGCAAATCTAATACATCTAGTGCATTGTATACATCTAGCCATCGCTGTTTTAATCAACGGCCCCATATATTTATCTTTAATAGACCTTTTATTTTCATAGAATCTATTAGTACCTTTACCGTATCTAAAAGCCTGATCCTGCAAATCACACTCACCGCCCTGATCACAAATAGGACAATCTAAAGGGTGGTTAATCAGAAGAAACTCCATCACCCCTTCACGTGCTTTCTTAACCATCAGTGTATTGGTATGAATAACCATACCACTGCTGACTGGCATTGCACAAGAAGCTATAGGCTTTGGAGATTTTTCCATTTCAACCAAGCACATACGACAATTACCAGCGATTTTTAGACGCTCATGATAACAAAAATGAGGGATTTCTTTGCCTGCTTGTGTACAGGCTTGATAAACGGTGCTACCTTCTGATACTTCTATTGCAGAGCCATCTATAGTAAGCTTTATCATCTTTTGTTTATCCCCAGTAGCAAATTACAAAAGCAATTTGCTAATGCTTTAAAAGTTGTACAAATCAAGCTTGAAATGCTTCTTTGCTTGATTTGGAAATAAATTTTTAAAAAAATCATTATTTTTTACAATTTTTCCAAATAGTATATTATATAATAATGCGCTATTCGTATTATTTTATCCAATAAGTCATAGGGTTTGGATAAGCTTGATCTTCTATCATATACTTAAAACCGATGGCAATACGAATTATATACCAAACTGCCAATGCAAAGTACAATACTACTCCAAGAATGATAAATGTAAATATGAAACATACAATCCACCCAAGAACTCCAAGACAAAAAGTACGCAATAGAAATACATAATGGCTAATAGCACAATTATCCCCTTTATCTTTATTGAAATATACAAAAAATACTCCAATTAATGGCAATATCGGAGCTACTATCCCGCATAGATATAATATATATACTACAATTAAATTTTTCTTACCGCTCTCAACATATTCTTTAAGATGCCTATCCATATGTTTACCTCCTTATGTCATTCCCTGTAGGTGGGTAATACAGAAAAAATCTTTACCTAAATCTTTCCAATCAGGATTGATTGTTTCTATGAATTTTATTTTCCAACCATAATTCCATTTTTTTAATGCTTTTTCTCTAGCAAGTCCTTCTTTAAGATCAGCAAATTCTTCGTATATACAAGCTTTATAATATTATATTTTACTGTAAATCACTTAATCACTTTTTTTTGCTTATGTTCATAAGCACGACACAGTATATTATAGTAATACCAATATACAAAGTACCATTACGATCAAAACATAATATTATGTACCCAACATTATTTTTGCTTTACTGTTTTCTAGATTCCCGCCTACGTGGCAATGACATCATTTCAAACTCTCTATCACAAAATGCATAATACTTCCATGCTTTATATAATTAATCTCATTATCCGTAAATATTTGCAATATTAAATCTATTGTCTGAGTCGCTCCGTTTTGTTTTTTTATCACGCATTTAACAGGATTATAAGGTCTTATATGCTCATTTAAGCCTATAATATCAATAGATTCCGATCCATCTAACTTTAAATCTAACCTTGTATTGTTACCGGTAAAAGTTAGCGGTAAAATACCCATACCTACTAAATTTGAACGATGTATTCGCTCAAAACTCTCAGCAATCACTGCCTTTACACCAAGCAGTTGCGACCCCTTTGCTGCCCAGTCTCTTGATGAACCACTACCATACTCTTTACCTGCAAAAATCACTACCGGTGTGTTATGCTCTTTATAGTCCATAGCTGCATCATAAATAGTTTGCTGCGTACCACTTAACTGGTTTATAGTAAAACCACCTTCTACACCTTTACACATCTCATTTTTTATACGGATATTAGCAAATGTGCCACGCATCATTACTTCATGGTTTCCTCTACGTGATCCGTAAGAGTTAAAATATAGAGGCTCTATATGATGATCTATTAAATATTTCGCAGCAGGACTAGTGTTACTAATACTGCCTGCTGGTGAAATATGATCGGTAGTAATAGAATCACCGAAAATAGCTAAAATTCGTGCAGATTTTATGTCTTTTATATTAGTCTTGCTGCCCATCTCCTTAAAATAAGGCGGATTATTAATATAGGTACTATTCTTATTCCAGTTATAAGTAGCACTAGTAGTAACCTGTAAATCTTTCCATTCTTTTGTTCCAGTAAATATATCAGAATATTTTTCTATAAACATAGAGGAATTAATTGAATTTGCAATAACGTTATCTATCTCTTCCTTGCTTGGCCAAATATCTTTTAAATAAATATTTTTTTCTATCGGTTGACTATTTAAATCTATATTAAGAGTGCCGCTAAGTGCGTATGCTACAACTAAAATAGGCGAGCAGAGATAACTTGCTTTAGTAAGTGGATTAATTCGTCCTTCAAAATTTCTATTACCTGATAAAACGGCAGCAACAACTAACCCGTTTTTGTTAATAGTTTCCTCTATTTCCGGATTTAGAGATCCGGAATTACCGATACAAGTAGTACAGCCGTAACCTACTAAGTTAAACCCCAATTCATCTAAATATTTATCAAGACCGCTAAGCTTCAAATATTCTGTTACAACTTTTGAACCTGGAGCAAGAGAAGTTTTAACCCAAGGCTTTACATTTAATCCGTGTTCTAGTGCTTTTTTAGCAAGAAGTGCTGCACCGATCATAACACTAGGATTTGAGGTATTAGTACAGCTAGTAATCGCTGCAATTACTACATCACCGTTACCGATTTTATAACTCTGATTTGCTACGAGATATTTTTTATCAACGTCTTTATTTTCTATAGCAAAATTCGGTAATTCTTGTTTAAAATTATTTGCTACATCGTTTAAATTTTTCCTATCTTGCGGACGTTTCGGACCGGCTAAAGAACTTTGTACTTTCGATAAATCTAGCTCTAACACCTCGGTATATTCTAGCGTTTCCGAAGAATCATACCAAAGATTTTGCATTTTAGCATACTCTTCTACTAATTTAATTTGTGCTTTTTCTCTTCCTGTTAGTTCTAGATACTTTATTGTTTCATGATCAATCGGAAAAAAGCCGCAAGTTGCACCGTATTCAGGCGACATATTAGAAATAGTTGCACGATCGGAAATCGTTAGATTTTTAAGCCCTTCACCGAAAAACTCAACAAATTTACCTACTACTTTTTTCTTACGTAGCAATTCAGTAACAGTTAGAACTAAATCGGTTGCAGTAACAATACCAGTTAATTTACCGGTGAGTTTCACTCCAATTACCTCCGGTAAGATCATAGTAAGAGGTTGACCAAGCATTGCAGCTTCCGCCTCTATGCCACCAACTCCCCAACCAAGTACCGATAACCCGTTTACCATAGTTGTATGGCTATCCGTTCCAACTAAACTATCAGGATAAGCAAGTCCGTCTTTATGCCACACAACTTTTGCTAAATACTCTAAATTTACCTGATGGCAAATACCAGTACCTGGCGGCACTACTTTGAAATTATTAAATGCTTGCTGCCCCCATTTAAGAAATGCATAACGCTCTATATTACGTTTCATTTCCATTTGAACATTTTTATCGAATGAATCCTTAGCTGCATAAGAATCAACGCTTACGGAATGGTCTATTACCAAATCAACAGGAATAAGCGGGTTAATTTTTAACGGATCACCTTCTATGTTCTTCATCGCATCACGCATAGCTGCCAAATCTACAATAGCAGGCACACCGGTAAAATCCTGCATCAAAACTCTTGCCGGCATAAAATCTATTTCTACATCAGATTTTTTAGTTTTTAGCCACTCTTTAAATGCAAGTAAGTTTTGCTTTGAACCATTAGAACGTAATACATTCTCGAATAACACTCTTAAACTATATGGAAACTTTTTTAATGGGAAATCGATATCATCTGCAGCTTTATTTATATCGTAAATTTTATATAAAATATTATCGACTGGTAATTCTTTCAGATATTCTGAATTATGCACTTTTTGCATGCGTTCCTCATTCTAATATTCATTATTTGGTACTTAGTGGCATTGCCGCTATGTCATTGCCACGTAGGCGTTGTTGCGTGGATCGATTTTCCGTTGTCATCCCACGACTTAACCACGGTATCCAATAAAATTTGACTACTAAATTTGTTTAAAGATCGAGAAGCTTAGTTGCTATTTCCGCTTCACTTAAATTCGTAACATTGATAGCTATTTCTGTAGCTATATTAATATAACTTCCTGCTACTTCAGTTACGCCGCCGGAAATAAGATAAGTGTTTTTGGGTTTATGCATATCATCTATATAAACCTGCACTAAACCAGTTTTCAAACTAACAAGCATCGGAGTGTGACTTGGCAACACCCCAAACATACCATCATCACCAGGTAGCGTTACCATTTTAGCTTGCTTTTCAAATGCAATACTTAAAGGAGTAATTATTTTAACGATAATTGTTTCATTCATATTTTGATTTATCCTTAATGTCATCCCGTGGCTTACTACGGGATGACACACAAAAGAGCTGGATTCCCACCTACGTGGGCATGACATCAACATCATTTTAAAGTCCGAGCTTTCTCAATAGCCTCGTCTATAGTTCCAACCATATAAAAAGCAGCTTCCGGTAAACCATCGTATTGACCTTCTACAAGTCCTTTAAAACCTTCTATAGTATCGGCTAAATCAACAAATTTTCCTTCCACTCCGGTAAATACTTCAGCTACATGGAAAGGTTGCGATAAGAAACGCTGTATCTTTCTAGCACGTGACACGGTTAATTTATCTTCTTCAGATAACTCATCCATACCTAAAATAGCAATAATATCCTGCAGCGATTTATAAGTTTGTAAAACCTGCTGCACTTGTCTTGCTACACTATAATGTTCTTCACCGACAATCATCGGATCAAGTACTTGAGAATTGCTATCTAACGGGTCAACTGCTGGATAAATCCCAAGTTCAGCTATCTGACGACTAAGTACTGTTGTAGCATCTAAATGTGCGAAAGAAGTAGCAGGAGCAGGATCGGTTAAATCATCGGCTGGTACATATATAGCCTGCACAGAAGTAATGGATCCGTGCTTAGTAGAGGTGATACGCTCCTGTAGTGCTCCCATATCAGTTGCAAGAGTAGGTTGATATCCTACCGCCGACGGAACTCTACCAAGCAGTGCCGATACTTCAGAGCCTGCTTGAGTAAAACGGAAAATATTATCCACAAAGAATAAAACATCTTGTCCCTCATTCATATCTCTAAAGCTTTCTGCAATAGTAAGCCCACTTAACGCGACTCTTGCCCTTGCTCCGGGCGGCTCATCCATTTGTCCATAAACAAGAGCAACTTTTGACTTTTCAGGCTCTTCAAGATTAATAACACCTGAGTCAATCATTTCATGGTAAAGATCATTACCTTCTCTAGTTCTCTCACCAACTCCTGCAAATACCGTATATCCACCGTGAGCCTTAGCTACGTTATTGATAAGCTCCATTATTAACACGGTTTTACCAACTCCTGCACCGCCAAACAATCCTATTTTACCACCTTTAGTATAAGGAGCAAGTAGATCGACTACTTTAATACCGGTTACTAATATAGTACGCTCGCTTGATTGATTGGTAAAACTAGGTGCTGGTTTATATATAGAAGAAACATTTGAGCTTTTAATTTCTCCCTTGCCGTCAATCGACTCACCTACAACATTCATAATACGCCCTAACGTTGCAGTACCTACAGGAATGCAAATAGGACTGCCTGTATCCACTACTTCTAACCCCCTTACTAATCCTTCAGTAGAATCCATAGCAATACAACGCACTGTATCATCGCCTATATGTTGTACTACTTCCAGCACTATCCTTTGATTATCGCTATAACACTCAAGGGCATTTAAAATTGCTGGTAATTTGCTATTATTCGTAAATTTTACATCCACCACCGCTGAAATAATCTGAGTAATTTTCCCGATATTCTTTGTCATTATTTTTTCTTTTGTTCAGGTTTGTTATTCCGTGGCTTGACCACGGGGCTCCAAATAAAAAAGACTAGATCCCGTCGTCAAGCCACGGAGATGATACAGCCTTATATCTAAACAGCCTCAGAACCGGCTATAATCTCTATCAACTCCTTAGTAATAATAGCCTGTCTTGATCTATTCAGCTTTAAAACTAACTTGCTTATTAAATCATTAGCATTATTTGTTGCATTTTCCATAGCAGTCATTCTTGCCCCTTCCTCGCTTGCTCTATTTTGCAGCAGAGCATAATTTATTTGGGAATTAACATATAAACTAATCAAGTTAGAAATTAAAGTTTCTCCTTCATACTCATAATGATATTTTTTTACTGTAGAATCATCCTTAGATTTTTCTACCGGTAAAATCTGTTGTCTAGTCATAATTTGAGTCATTGCGTTTTTAAATTTGTTAAAATATATAACACAATTACTAACTTCCAAATTGTAGGCTGCCGACATAATTTTTTGTTTTACTTGTAAGATTAGTTTTTCATCATGAATTTTGGATAACTCAAAATAACTATCAATATAATTTGCATACTGCCTTTTTAGTGCCTCGTAACCTTTTTTCCCAATAATAATAAGTTTTATTTGTTTACCTTTATTTTCTAAATCTTTAATATCATTCTTAACTTGCTTAATTATGTTGTAATTAAACGTTCCGCATAAACCACGCTGTGATGTCATCACTATCAATAGATTTACTTTATTTGGTACGGTATTAAAAAATTTTTGTCCTTCTATAGATAGCTCATACATATCAATTGCTAATATAGCAGACATCATTTTACTAATAGCCTCAATATAAAAATTTGAATTTGCTATTTGACTCTTTATTTTTGTCATCTTAGAAGCTGATACTAGTTGCATTGCTTTAGTAATCTTTTGTGTAGATTTAACGCTTTTAATTCTAGTTCTTAACTGCTTTAAATTTGACATATACTTTTAGTTATTTTAAATTCTAATTCCTAGCCAAAAGCTATACTGCTGATGTCATTCACACGAAAGCTGGAATGACATAGAGTGCAAGAATAACATTATGCTAATTAACTAGCTTTAATAAAAGCCTTAACAAAATTTTCTAAAAATGTTTTTAGTTTCTGCTCAGTTTCTTCAGTTATACGTTTCTCGTTTTTTATTGATTCCAAAATATCGTTTTTATTTAACCGTATTTCTGTAAGCATTTTATCTTCAAATTCCTTTACTTTCTGAAGCGGTACATCATGTAAATATTTCTTAGTGCCGACATAAATACTTACTATTTGCTCTTCTACCGGAAAAGGATGATATTGTGCTTGTTTTAATATCTCAACTAATCTCTTACCATGATCGATTTGTGCTTTAGTTGTAGGGTCTAGATCTGATTCAAATTGTGAGAAAGACTCAAGCTCTCTAAATTGAGCAAGTTCTAGCTTTACCGAACCTGCCACTTGCTTCATAGCTTTTATTTGTGCTGCAGAACCAACTCGGCTTACTGAAATACCAACATTAACAGCTGGTCTTATGCCTTTATAAAATAACTCACTTTCTAAAAAGATTTGTCCATCGGTAATTGAAATAACATTTGTCGGGATGTATGCGGATACATCACCTGCTTGCGTCTCGATTATAGGAAGTGCCGTAAGTGAACCACTACCTTTTGCATCAGACATTTTAGCCGCTCGTTCAAGCAATCTTGAATGCAAGAAAAATATGTCACCTGGGTAAGCTTCTCGCCCAGGCGGCCTTCTAAGTAATAATGAGATTTGTCTATATGCTACAGCATGCTTACTTAAATCATCATAAATAATAAGTGCATGCATGCCGTTATCACGAAAATATTCACCCATGCTACAGGCAGAATAAGGGGCAATGAATTGAAGAGCAGCAGCTTCTGATGCAGTAGCTGCAATAACAATTGTATATCCCATTGCTCCAGCAGCTTCTAGTTTTCTTACTATCTGTGCAACACTTGATCTTTTTTGCCCAATAGCTACATAAATACAATAAATTTTATCGTGTTCATTAGTAAGTAAATGAGCTTGTTTTTGATTAATAATAGTATCGACGGCTATAGCCGTTTTTCCAGTTTGTCTGTCACCTATTATTAGTTCTCTTTGTCCTCTGCCTATCGGAATTAAAGAATCAATAGCCTTTATACCAGTCTGCACAGGTTCACTAACACTTGCTCTTTCTATTATCCCCGGAGCTTTCACTTCAATATTTCTGTACTCTTTACTTGCAATATCACCTTTTCCGTCAATAGGGTTACCAAAAACATCAACAACGCGACCAAGCAAAGCTTTTCCTACCGGTACTGCTAAGACTTCTTTGATTCTTTTAACATTATCGCCTTGCTGTACTTGGTTATCATCCCCCATAATTACAGCACTGACGCTATCATTTTCCAAATTTAAAACAAGACCCTTAACACCGGATTTAAATTCTACTACTTCACCAGATTTTACATTAGCAAGACCATAAATTTTAGCTATACCGTCACCGACAGTTATTACCTGCCCTACTTCCTCAAGTTCACTTAAGCAATTAATATTAGCTATTTCCTTTTGTAATATTTCAGCTACTTCAATAGGCTTTAGTTTCATGTGGTTTACGTCTCCCTAAATGCACATTGTCATCCCACACGACTGGATCGTGGGGTCTAGTAAAATTAACTACTATAAGTTGTTTTCTTAATACAGTGGACAAACCATGGTATGACAACAATATTCAAGTATTAATATTAACTTTCTTTAAAACTTTCGTTATTTTATCTAAACTACCTTTTATTGAGTAATCTTGCAACATACTATCATATTTAATTACAATACCACCAATAATATTGCTATCTATATCAAATAATATTTCTGTTTTTTGATTTAATTCTTTTTCTATATGAGACTTAATCCACTCTTGCTCTTTAGGTTTTAACTTATTTGCAGAAATAACCTGAACTATCTTTATATTTTTACTTTCACATAGTAACTTATTAAATACACTTATTATATCTGATAAGATAGTCATGCGGAAATTTTTTATTAATAATAATAAAAAATTATATACTATTGTATTAATTTTGGTATTTTTTGCTAACGAATTGATTGCCTTAATTTTATCATTCTTATTGACTATAGGAGAAAATAAGAACTCTCTAATATCAACATTATCGGTAATTATACTATTTATAGAGGTGATTTCCTCAAATACCTTATCCTGAATATTATCAACCATAGCATTATTAAATAAAGCTATGGTATAATTCCCTATTAAATTATTTTTATTCATATATACTTCTTTTCTTTTAAATGTAGTATTTATAGTCCTTTTAAAAGAAGTTTTAAATAAAAGGTATTTGATATGAAAAGTGGTTTCCATCTCAAATACAAAATTAATTTATGTTTTTATTTTTCTTACTTCATAAATTTCATTTACTTGGACTATATATGCATTGCTCTATCATAAGCAACTAGTACCGACTCATGCATCATTTCCGATAAAGTCGGGTGTGGGAAGATAGTATTAATTAAATCCAGTTCGGTTCCTTCTAAATTTTTTGAAATCACGTATCCTTGTATTAATTCCGTAACGTCCGAGCCTATCATATGAGCTCCGAGTAACTCACCAGTTTTAGCATCAAATATGGTTTTTATTAACCCATCGCTATCACCACTTACTAAAGCTTTGCTGTTAGCCATAAAAGGAAATCTGCCTATTTTAAGCTCATAACCTAAGGCTTTTGCTGCTTCTTCAGTTAAACCAAGGCTTGCTATTTGTGGTGAAGAATAAGTACAGCTAGGAATATTATGTTTATTAATAGCATGGGGTTTTAAGCCAGCTATGCTTTCCGCTACAATAATACCTTCATGGCTTGCTTTATGTGCTAGGCAAGGTGCTCCTGCTACATCTCCTATAGCATAAATACCTGATTCCGCAGTTTGCATTAATACGTTAGTAACTATATAGCCGTTTTCTACTTTAACTTTTGTTTTCTCTAGTCCTAAATTTTCCGTATTCGCTGTAATACCTACTGCCATAAGTAAGATTTCAGCTTGTAATTTTTGTATCTTCCTGCCTAACTCTAACTCAACCTCTATCTTATCTTGTAATTTTGTTTGCTTAATTAACTTAGCATTTGTAATAATTTTTATTCCCTTTTTCTCAAATCTCTTATGAGCGATGCTGGCAATTTCCGTATCTTCAGCAGGCAATATTTTAGTGTGAGCTTCAATTACGGTAACATCAACGCCGATACTATTATAAAATGAAGCAAATTCTATACCGATTGCCCCCGAACCTACGATAATTATAGATTTTGGCACATGCTGAGGTATCATAGCTTCCTTGGACGTCAAAATTTGTTTACCGTCAGGCTCGAATCCTTTCAATATTCTAGGTCTAGCACCAGTAGCTATAATAATATTCTCTGCTTTTATAGATAATGTATCACCTTGTCCACCTATATTTATTATCTTATTGCCTGCAAGGCTTGCTACTCCATCTATCACGGTCACTTTATTTTTTTTTAATAATAACTTAACGCCACCTGCAAGCTTACCTGAAATTTCTCTTGAACGCTTAACTATTTTCTTAATATTGATTTCAGCACCTTTAGAATCAATTCCATAATCTTGAGCATGTCTTATGTACTCAAAAACCTCAGCAGATTTAAGCAGAGATTTAGTCGGTATACATCCCCAGTTCAGGCATACCCCACCCAAATGTTCTTTTTCTATTAATACAACTTTTTTCTTTAATTGTGCTGCTCTAATTGCTGCAACATATCCACCAGGACCACCACCTATAACGGCTACATTGTATTGTTCCATTTTATTTTTATTTCGTTAATTTGTTTATATTGTCATACCGTGGGTTGACCACTATATCAAGTAGTGTTTAATTTTATACCACGTGGTCAAGATACAGGGTGACACAACGGATTTTACTGATCTATTTAACAAAGCCCTGTCCCAGGGGAATAACATAAGCAACTCTCAAGAAAAACCATACTGCTTTTTAGCATCCACCTATTCTGCTCATACACTTTAATCTGTCCAATAATCTGGGCTGTACCCTCACCGCCTTCTGCTTGTACTACTTTAAGACCTTAATATAATGTATCTCTAATAATATCTTGATTGTTTTGAGATTTTAAGCATTTCATTCACTGTTGCGTAGGGATTTACCTAATCTATAGAGGTAAGTTTTATTAAATGTGACAATACGGCGACTTTAGCACCTAAATTTCTTATTCTTTCGGCAAGTTCATCTAAGCTTTCAACTAAATCTTCATATTGTCCTTCAAATAATAAATGTAGACTTCTAAACTCTGCTCCTTCTACATTCCAACGATAATTCTGCGTTTTAAAATATAAAACATAGCTATCTGCTAAAAATTGCTCTAAAACTTTTACGACTTGAATAACAACCTCAAATTTCTATGAACTTTTTGATTTTATAACATTTCTTTAGATACTTCAAGAGATAACAAAATTTATAATTCATTTCCACATTTCTTCATGAGAGTAAGTTTTAGCATTTTCTTTATCAAGTTTTTGAGTAATTTTTGATAAAATAAATATTCTGTCATTTTTTTTGTAACCACCATACAAACCATCCAATTTCCCTACCTTATAACTTTTGAGTTCTATCTTGACTCAGTTTATTACCACTGTCTATTTATCATAAAGCTTTCAACCATCTACAAAATCTTCAATACACAAAATATTTTTAGTCATTTCTTAGGCTTTAAGATTTACAGGTAATTTATTCTCTGCGAGTTTTTGAAGAAAAGTTAATTGTTCTTATCTTTAGGTATTTGAGGTTGCCTCCAAACTTTCAAGATAGCCAGTATATTCTTCTTTAAAAGGTAATTTTGGATAAGTATCATCAATTAAAACCTATCATAACCCATTAAACTTATAACAATTT
The DNA here is from genome assembly GCF_000014345.1 of Rickettsia canadensis str. McKiel. Classification (NCBI taxonomy): domain Bacteria; kingdom Pseudomonadati; phylum Pseudomonadota; class Alphaproteobacteria; order Rickettsiales; family Rickettsiaceae; genus Rickettsia; species Rickettsia canadensis. The sequence continues at coordinate 1,053,112 of NC_009879.1, forward strand.
TAAATGTTGAGCATGGAGTAGAACGGGCATTGCAATTACCTTTCTTATCTAATAAATTTATCATTTTCTTGAAACAAAAAACAATCGGCTTGAGTTATAAAAGGTATAAGTAGTGATATTAGGGTAGTTATATAAAATAATTTTTATATTATAAGCTCCAAGTAAATGATAAAGTGGGTAGATGAAGTGTAATTTAAAAAGAGCAAGGTACTTTGAAGTTGAAACCACAGCGTAGGTATACTACGTAAGAAATTATAAGCGAAAAGTAACGCCGCCAATTTTTCAAATTAAACAAGTATACAGTTTAATAAATTTCTTGAGACTGATCCTTTATACTGGGCACATAATCAAAAATATCATTGTTATCACGATTATCGATCATGTCTTCATTCTCAAGCATTTGAATGTTATTGATTTTAAATGCTTCTATCACACTACCGTTTGGCGTAATTTTACCGGTCGCCCTATCTACTGCTAATAATTTTATTGAATCAGGGACTTTGAAAGGCAGCACCGGTTCATCCTTATAAGCGTTACTCATAAAATCAATAAAGATCGGTAATACAACGTTTGATCCGGTTGCTCTTTGTCCAAGGGTTCTTGGGGTATCATAGCCAACATAGCTGCCGACTACTATTTTGGGTGTAAAGCCTACAAACCATGTATCTTTACTATCGTTACTAGTGCCGGTTTTTCCACCAATAATCTTCCCTAACTTCTTTGCAGCATAGCCGGTTCCTCTATCTATTGCTCCTATTAAAAACGAAGTAATTTGATAGTCACTAGCTTCATCCGTAACTCTATATACATCTTCTTTGGGTATTTCTAATATTGCGGTATCTAAATTACTATCCGAAACAATGCAAGACGGACATTTTCTATTCTCTCTACGATAAATAATACGTCCGTTACGATCTTTAATTAATTCTACAAAATGAGGTTTAACTTTTTTACCACCGTTAGCAATAATTGCATAAGCATTAGTCATTCGTGCAAGCGTGGTTTCAATTGAACCAAGTACCATAGAATAGACTTTTTTTGGTTCATTATTAATACCGAAACGCTTAATTATATCAACGATTTTTGTAAGTCCAACAGCAGTTGCAACTCTTACGGTTATAAGATTACGAGATTTTTCAAGCCCAGTACGCATAGTGATTTCACCTAAAAACTTACCTTCATAATTTTTAGGACGCCAACTAGGCATACCTGGGCCTTGTGAGATCTCAATAGGACCATCGTTAAAAATCTGATTCGGCTTAACACCGTTTTCAAGAGCTGCTAAATAAACAAAGGTTTTACTCAAAGAACCTGGTTGACGAAGTGCTTGAGTTACTCTATCAAATTGACTGGTAGAAAAATCATAACCGCCGACACTTGCAAGTACCTGTCCGGTATTTGGGTTCATAACCATAATAGCGCCATTCACCTCAGGGATTTGACGAAGAGCATACCACTCTTTTATAACCTCAACTACTATTACATCACCTTTTTTAAGCAAAGCCTTAACTGACTTAAGGTTACTTCTTGCCCATTTCATTTCAGAAATAGGAATTTTAGATTTGCTACCGTCTATAAGTCCAATCTCTGCATGGTTATCTGTTACATCTAGAACTACAGCTAATTTATACTCTAAAAGGGATTGAGGTGGGGATATTTTTTTTAGCTCTTCTTGCCAGTTTTGGATAGAGATATTAGCTATAGGTTTTCTAAAACCGCGTTTTCTATCAAACTCCCTAAGACCTTTTCTTAAAGAATTTTCAGCTAATTGCTGCATCTTTACATCTAAAGAAGTAATAATAGTAAGACCTCCGGTATAAAACTCTTCCTTACTATTTAGCATCTTAATTACTTCTTCTCGCACCTGCTCGGCATAATAATCAGCTGCAACAGTTTCTTCTTTAGCTCGTTTACGTAGAACTATCGGACTGTCTATAGCTTCTTTTGCAGCTTCTTTTGTTATATAACCGTCTTCAAACATGCGTGTTATTACATAATCACGACGCCCTTTTACCCTAACATAATTTTTCTCTGGATTAAGTTCAGAAGGAGCTTTAGGCAGCGCCGCAATAAAAGCTGATTCTGCAATGGTAAGCTCTTCCACCGATTTATTAAAATAATTTTGTGCAGCTGTTGCAACCCCGTATGCACCACGACCAAAAAATGTTTGATTAAGATATAATTCTAAAATTTGATCCTTAGTAAGTACTCTCGAAATCATATAAGAAAGAATCGCTTCTTTAATCTTACGGTCAAGAGAAACCTTATTAGTGAGTAGAAAATTTTTGACCACTTGCTGAGTAATGGTAGACGCTCCTTCCATACGCCTATGATGTAGATAATTAGATATATTTAAAAATGCTGCTCTAATTATTCCAAGCAAATCAACCCCCGGGTGGTTATAGAAATTCTTATCCTCAGCGGCGATAAAACTTTCTATTAATGAACTCGGCACGCTATTAATCGGTACAAATACTCGGCGTTCAAAAGCGTACTCCTCCATTAATTTACCGTCACGGGAATAAATACGCGTTACTGACGGAGGGTAATAACGTGCAAGCTGTGAGTAATCAGGTAAATCACGTGAATAGTGATATATTATATACCCTACAACAACACAGCCAATTAAGATAAGTACGGCAAAAACTTTTAAACAAAAAAACAAAGATTTATACATTTATAGATAATATTTTTTACATATAATAAAATAGATGAAGAAAATAGATGAAGATGAACTTCAAAAAGAGTAGTCGGTCCACAAAGCAAGGAATAAAGCGTATACTATATAGTTCGTACTATACCCCACCATACTTGTAGGACTTTGTGCTAATTTTTGAAGTTCAATCTAAGTATATATTTCGCCGGTTAAGCTATTACTTGTAGCTTTTGTAATTTTTACATCAATAATTTTACAAAGTAAATCTTGATTAGTGTTGTTGATATATACGGACTGCATATATGGAGTTTTACCTATTATTTGACCGTCGAATTTACCACTACGATCAAATAGAACTTTCATGGTACTACCAACACAACTTTCATTAAAAGCTAGTTGTTGGCTTGATAGTTCTTTTTGCAATATAGTTAATCTCTCTGATTTTATATGTTCGGGTATTTGGTCTGTTCTAGTTGCTCCAGGGGTGCCTGGACGAGGACTATATTTGAATGAATAGCACTGACCATATTTTATCTTGCGTACCAAATCTAAAGTATCTTCAAAATCTTCATCTGTTTCACCTGGAAAACCGACAATAAAATCAGAAGATAACACTATATCGGGTCTTGCTTCTCTTAAGCGATTAATTATATTAAAATAATATTCTCTATCATGTTTGCGGTTCATTGCTTTTAATATTTTATTTGAACCTGATTGCACCGGTAAATGTACGAATGGCATTAATTTGGATTCTATGCTGTGCAGTTTTATTAGATCATCTGTCATATCTATTGGGTGTGACGTAGTATAACGCAATCTTTCTAAATTTGGAATTTGTGCTAAATATCTTATTAGATCAGCTAGACTAAATATCTTATCGTCTACACCCTTACCGTGATATGCATTTACATTTTGTCCAAGTAGCATAATTTCTCTAGCACCGTTGCTAACTACTTTTAACGCTTCCCTATAAACCTGTTCTACGTTCCTTGAAAATTCAACACCTCTAGTATAAGGTACTACGCAGAAAGTACAAAATTTATCGCACCCCTCTTGTACCGATATAAAAGCACTTGCCCCTTGTGGATATAATTGCTCAGGTAGCTGATCAAACTTTGCTTCTTCAACAAAATCGAGATCAATTAAATGTTTTTCATGTCTAACGACTTTAGAAATCAATTCTGGTAAATTATAGTAAGATTGTGGACCGACAACAATATCAACATAAGGAGTTCTTGTAAAAATCTCTTCCCCCTCTGCCTGAGCAACACAACCGGCTACAACTATTATTGCAGAGCTTAAACCGTGTTTTTTTCGTGTATCTTGTAGTTTCTTAATACGACCAAGTTCAGAATAAATTTTCTCGGCTGCTTTCTCTCTGATATGACAGGTATTTAGAATAATAACATCTGCTTCTTTAATATTTTCCGTGGACTCATAACCAAAGGGATAAAGCAAATCTTGCATCTTGACAGAATCATAAACATTCATCTGACATCCGTAGGTCTTAATATAAAGCTTCTTACTCATAAAATTTTTAATATATAAAAAGTTTTATATTATAAAATATCTAAATAATTTTATCAAATTTTAAATAAACTGAAAGCAGTTATTTGTCAATACCATGATCAAGTTGGCATTTTTGCATGTATCGACTCCACCACTATCATCCCACGACTTGATCATAGGATCCAGATAAAAATGTCAAAAAAACATACGTTAAAAGTTTTTTGGATACTGTGGTCAAGCCACAGTATGACACCGGATGCGTTTTGTGATCCATACAACAAAATCTTTACAATCAGTGAATTAGTGTAATATTAGCATCTTTTATTTTTAACACTGCCCATATTTTACCGGCAGTATATAGTATTAAATTTAACACCTAAACTATACAAGCTCTATCTCCCAGAGATAATCCTTTACTATATATGCATGCAACTCCGGAGCATATTGTGCTCGCTCTAAATCACACAACACAATTATTGCTATAAAAGCTGTAATTAAAGTTAATATTTCCACAGTATCTATATTAGTGCGTTTTAAAGCAGTTAACACCTCGGTAATATTCATCCGTTGACATACCACATATGACAGTAGAGACTTTATTATTTCGCTACCTCTTTAATTTTGAATCAAAGCAAGTAAAGCTGAAGTATTAGTAATATATTATTCATGTTTTGCCTCTGCTCTTCTTGTTTTCATCAATTCATCCACTAGAGAAATTTTTTGTCCTATACCATCCATTTAATTTTTAATTTTGCTTACAGCTTTGTTAAAGCTTGAGTTGGAGTAGTAAATAAATTACATCTTCTTTATGTAACACTATATTATCACCGATTGAGAGATGAGAAGACTTTGTCTAAAAGCTGAAGGAATAATAACTCTCCACCTCACCAATCTTAGTATGCATCACTTCTTTAAAATTCTCTTTTTTATGAATTTTGTCCTTTATTCGTTTTTTTGCCATGTTAATAATATTTAATGATGAATATTTTTTAAATTTTGTCAAATAACTATAAAAATGTCTTTTAATATCTTTTAAGCTCAGTGTAAGAGAATTAAATTAACATCGTGACGTATTAATTTTATCCATGTAAATTTAACATAAAATGTTAAATTTGCATAAATAATGATTTAGCATTTTTTAGCACAAGAAATAGCAGAATGGATATCTCCTAACCCCCTTTATATTTAGACTTAGAGAAGCTTTCAGATTTGGCAAAATTATCCGATCCTAAACTTTACTTTCAAACTCATACTAACCACTTAGTTATTATTGATGAAAGACGTCATCATAGACAAAAAGTTAAACAATTCTTACTTCTTGGTTCTGTTTCTAAAGAATTATTAAAATATTCTTCAAAATCGTTAGCAGGTCGTATAATTTATACACAGCTTTGTGGTTTTAATATAATATTCAAGAAATTAGAAAAGCCAGATATATTGATGATAATTTATTATGGCTTAGAGGTAACTTTCCCTATAGCTTTCTCGATGCTTTGGATAATCGAAGTATGGATTGGCATCAATCTTTCATAATGACTTATTTAGAACGTAAAATACTACAACTCGGCTATATAAATATACCTACAGAAGTTTTACGTAGAACCTGGACTATATTCGCTCATTGCCAAGGTGATTTATTAAATGCTAGCAAAATATTCGGGAACCTTGGAATATCAGTACCTACTATAATGAAATATATAGAGCTATTTGAAGATTTATTTCTCATAAGATTGCTAAGACCCATGGTCGAGTAATATAAAGAAACGATTAGTTAAAACCATTAAACTATACATTTGTGATAGTGGTATCTTACATGCATTATTAAATATTAAATCTTAATAATAAACTACTCAGAAATTATATTCTCAGACGAAGTTTTAAAGTATTTGTAATAGAAAACATTTTACTATATAAGAATAAAATGAATAGCTGCTTTCATAGAACCGCCGTAGGGACACAAATGTAGATTTAATACTAGAATCAAGCTTACGGCAATTAAAATTAAAAGGTCTCTTACTCCTTCTATATCCAAAGGTTTCTATAATGCATTACAAGATTTAAAACCAAAGAAAGCTTATTAGAACCTGGGCAATGATAAATATTACTTAAATTCATAAGTTGAAGTAGTACCTTTGCATCATCTTCTTGATCTATTAAAAACAGAGCTACAATACTGTCATAATTTACTGATTTATTCTTACTTTACAAATTCTTTCAGTGATTTCTTGCAACTTTTCTCTATCCACTAAATATAAAAGCTATTCTTTACTAATTTTATAATTTCTATCATCATCAACATATACTTTTTAAAGTAACTCAAAACATTTTTTTGTTCTTCGGTTAACTGAGAGAATACCGTCCATAATTCATTAGTATAATTTTCTACCATGCTACCTAATGCTTCTTATCATACGACTTCTAGTTTAGAATTAGAAAAAACGAATAAAATAGTATTGTAAAGATTTTCTGTAGCTTGATGTAACTAAAAAGCACATTTGTTTAAATTACCTCTTAGTAAAATATTATAAACATCAATAAGACATTCGTTAGCATTTTTAAACCACTCTTCTAATATTTTTTCATCTCGCTCCAAGGTAACTCCTTAGCTTCACTAAGTGTAAATTTACCGCTATCATATAAAAGAATACTTTTTTCCGTATAAAATAACATCCTTTTTCTAACTGTCTCTTTTATTTCATTTTAATCTTAAAGTAGCATGCCCTTTATATTATATTGACCTTTTGCAGTATAATCAAAAATATCAGTATCATTATGATAGCCGTCAGGTAGATCACGCAGCCTATCACCTATAGCAAAAGAGCCACACAAGATAATCATAGCGATTTTATCTTGTACAATATCTAGATTTGCTGCACTATAAAATGAAGTCTAGTACTAATTTTAAGAGAACGTTTGGGTAAAGTGGTTTTTATTTAAATTCTAATACTTATTCTTATCATTATACACTCCCCAAATTACTTTCTTTGAAATCCAACCTGTGTAATCCTTACAAGTAATTTGACAAAATTGTTCTTTACATTTTTTCAAGCCACAACGAACCTTAGGCATTAATTTTACTATAACTCGGCTTTTAGGATTGACAGATTTGGTAAGCTCTATTTCTTTATCACCAATAACAACTACTGATCTTTTACCTGATAAAACACTTGAATGTATCCAGCCACCTTCACCGTTAATATCACGTACTTGTCGCCATTGTTCGTACTCTGCAATTATTTCTACTGGCTCACCTTTTTTAATAAAAACCCATTCTATGGCAGATTTAGTGGTTGGTCCGCTCCTTGCATTTACTTCATTAGATTTAATTGAAACAAATCGTGGAACAGGCAATTTTTTATTATCGGCATTAATTGTTGTTGATAATATTATAGTAATTAAAATGATAAAAACTTTAATCATTATCTTCCGCTTCAGATAAAGCATCCTCTTTTTTTGCTATTATATAATTACCAAGCCTAAATTGCACTTTTATTCTATTAATTTCCTGCTCACTAATACCTATATGTTTTAAGACTGTTCCACCAATTTGTAATCCCGTCTCATAGCTTTCCGGAATAATAGTTGTAGCCCCTAAATCATAAAACTCTCTAGCATTTTTTAAATTTTTTAACTTAACGACAACAGGTATATCCTGATAATTATCGCTAATTGTTTTAAGCGATTTCTTGATAGTTACTTGATTATTCATAGTAAGTATTATAGCGAATGCTCTTTCCGTACCTAATGCTTTTAGAGTATCGGCTTGCGATACATCACCTTTAAAAACCGGCAAACCGTTTGATAGTTCTTCTTTGACTCTATCATCATCTAAATCAAGTATTACATAACTTACACCTTCTGCTTCCAAAACTCTTGCTACCATTTGACCGGTATTACCGAGTCCGGCAATAATAATATGCTTTGTTAAATCTCTTGCACCAAGCTCTATCATTTGAGTTGGAGTTTTACTGAGTCCTTTATCAACTTTCTCAGCAATCTTTCTCCCTAAAGCTGCAAGTAGCGGCGTAAGTGCCATAGTAAAAGTAACTACAAGTAATAATATATCGGCTGTACTTTCTTCTAATATTCCACTATCTTTGCCTAAACTGAATAATATAAAACCAAACTCCCCGCCTTGCGATAATAACAAGCCTGAATAAAAAGCAACTCCTTTATTAAAACCAAATAAAATACAAAAAGCCGTTATAATTAAGGTTTTTATACCTATTAAAGCAATAGATAAAGTAAGGATATGAGATATCTTTTCATACATTTCTAAAGCATCGATATTCATACCAACGGTCATGAAAAACAGTCCTAAAAATAAACTTTTGAAAGGATAAATACTTTCTTCCGCTTGCAATCTAAATTCAGTTTCTGCAACTAATACTCCGGCAACAAACGCTCCAAGAGCTAAAGATAAACCAAATGTTTCAGTAGCCCAAGCAGCAGAAAGTACTATTAACAAAGTCATCGCAATAGGTAACTCGCTTGCATTATTACTTTCTGATGAAATGAATAAAAATACAGGGCGAAGTAAAACACGACCGACAATAAATATTGTAAGTAAGGCCGTTACAGCTTTTAAGAATGCAATACCAAGGGCAGCTGCAAGCGAGGCTTGATTGTTACCGGCAAGTAACGGAACTATCACAAGCAATGGCACTACAGCTAAATCTTGTAGTAAAAGAATTGCTAAAGAAATTCTTCCTATTTGTGTCGATTGACTACGATTTTCCTCAATAACCTGCATAACAAGCGCTGTAGATGAGAGTGCAAGACCACCACCAGTAATAATAGCCGCACTACTATTACCGTCTATAAGTACCATTGCACCAGCAATTACTATAGCAGTCGTTAAAACTTGCAAACTACCAAGACCAAAGACATATCGTCTCATAGCTTTTAATCGTTCAAAAGATAACTCAAGACCTATCGCAAATAATAGGAATACCACACCAAGCTCACCTAGTAACTTAGTTTGATCGTATGTTACGATTTTTAAACCGTGATCACCTATTGCAGCTCCGGCAATTAGGTAACCAAGTACCGGACTTAGTCTAAAACGCTTAAGTATAGCCACGATAAAAACCGCAGTACCGAGTAAAATTATAACATTAATAATAATATGATCGTTCATCTTTTCCAAATTTCTTCTAGCTTAAAATACTCCCGTGCTTCAGGATAAAAAATATTAATTAAAATAGTACCTGTATCTATCAGCACCCATTCTGATTTACCAAGCCCTTCAATATTACTATTTATACCGGCATTATTTTTTAATTCTAAAGCTACATATTCAGCAATTGCTTCAACATTTTTAGTCGAACGACCGCTAGCAAATATAATATAATCAGCTAATTTATGTTTTCCTGTTAAATCAATTACCTCAATATCTTCTGCTTTTTTTTCACTTAAACATTCTAAGATAAATAATTTTAATTCTTCTGCTGCTTTTTTCATAATAATTAATGAATGACATAATTTTATATTAATTGATTATATGCATAAGAGTAGCTTTTATCAATGCATGTTTAAAATTCTGTAATAAAAATTCATATAAAGCTTTACTTTAAGCAAAAAAAACTTTAATTAATATTTAAATTAATACTAATAAAATAATGGCAATATCTGCAGAAGAGTTAGAAAAAATACTTAAGGAATCCTTTCCAAACAGTATAATAAAAATTACTGATTTAGTAGGAGATCAAGAGCATTATGCATTAGAAATATCAGATGTTCAATTTAATGGACTTTCTTTAATTAATCAACATAAATTAGTAAAAAACGCCCTGTCTGAAATATTAAATAAAAAACTACATGCAATAACCATAAAAACTATCACAGTTCCTAGTCTCTGTAAAGATTACTAAAAAGATTTAATTTTCAAGCTAGCAACTCTTGTAGTCTTGATATTTTTACTCTTTTTTATTAGAAATTATTTTTGGTAAGGTGATGTTGATATTAGATTTTGATTGTCCTGAGTCTATTGGGATTTTGTGAGGTGCCTCATTATTGGCTTTTAATTATATAAGGAATAAAATTGAATTTTATACTCTATTAATTTAAATTTACTCTCAGTTGTTTTTCTATCCATTTTTTATGTTTTTGTTCATCTAAAAGACTTTTTTTTAAGGTTTTTGATGGATCATGCCATTTTATTATTTATTATACCCATTTAATCTTTCGTAAGTAGTATTAGTATCTTCTTCATTTGTACACATAGCATATAATTTTATCATCAACTACATCAGCAAGTATCCACTTTACCTGTTGTAGCAGGATTGCCATTATTACTGTATGGGCCTTGCTTCCAACATTGGTGATACTGCCGTTGGAGCCTGTGTGGCCACCATAGCTTAAGCCACCACTACCTCTACGCAGTTGATGCTGGGCCATTATAGCCTGTGCTACCTATAGCTCCCCACCTCACGCTAGAATAACTTATACCATCCTGACCTCTGACCAACTGAAGGAGTATATCGGCCAACATTATTACTAAGTACCCCTTGTTGATGGGCTGTATACACTATTACCACCTGCAGGTGAGTTACCACCCGTACTAATATTAGAACCTATACCACTTGGAGTAGTACCGCTGCTACCTATTGATGGACACCGTGTGTTCCAATATTACCGCCTAAGTACCATAACCAAAACCACTGCAAGAGACAGGAACAGCTTTATTAGCGGGATTGCTTAGGTCACTTGGGATAAATACACCTCCAATTATAGAAACGCCCGTCAGGATATCACCTCCCATACCAAGATCATTAGGACCAAATCCAACCGGTGCCACACTGTCTGTAATCATAGTATATGAAGTATTATGCTAGAGATTGCTAGGCGTTACGTTGTAACCACTAGGAACACTAGGAGGAACATATATATTGTTAACTACATTGCCAGCAGTTGGAAACGTTTACATAGGACTAAAAACTCCAATGTTTGGACTGACAGATAGACCTATTGTAGTAATAAGAGGTATAGTTATTCTATGTGTGTCCATTTGAAGGTCTTTGAATTATAGGTAATAGGTGTTCAACTACTGCACGTCTTTGTCATACAGGGATATTGACTATAACATTACCGACAGGAGTGTTTATTAAAATTTTGATGATATATTATCTATTGTTACATACCCTGTTTATCTATATAGGTAAAAGTACAAATGAATTACAATCTGCCATCTGACAAAACCTCCTTCATTAGCTGTAACATTAAACAGTAGATTTGTTGCATTACTGACTATTATATTATCTCCTGCTGCACCAATAATAGGATAAGCACTACCTTGCCCGATAGCAGCAGGATTATTTTGTGCAGTAAAAAATACTTTGATTCATTTGATAGATCTATATAGTACCACCGCTTGCTAAGACTATATTACTGCTATTAGCATTACCTGTGTGATCAGCATTTATCGTATCATAGAATACTTTAATAATAAGCTCACTGGTAGGAGTTGCCCCGATCCCATATAAGGGATCTTATTATTACCAAGATCAAAAGTTATATTACTTCCTGAGATATTACCACCCAACATTTAAGCTAGTGTTATCTCCGGTAAACATAATCGTTGATTGATCAGCAACTATGCTATTTGTTCCTAAATCTGATTGAATAAAGACTTTTGCTTCGGTACAAAAGTAATAACATTAGTACCGGTTAGAGGTTTTTGTAACCACACGTCATCGTTAAATTTATGACTACCACCGTTAATCGGTGCTTGTACAAGCGCAGTATCAATGTATTCAACTGGAGAGTTACTACTGCTACCTTTTTAAAACTATCTAGAACGCTTTTTGTTTTATAATTACGTTGTTGGTCTCAGCACTTTAACACCGCCAACGGTTTGCCGCAGGTATGTATACCTAAACTTCTACTGTTATTACCGGTAAATACTGCTGATTTACCGGCACCAATAGTAATTATCTTTAGCATAGGTATCCCCTGTTACCGGGGCTTTATTATTACTAAACTGAACTTAGCTTAAAGACTTAAATTCTCAGCATCTACATCATCGGTAAAGCCGTTATCGGCATTAAAAATATTGCCGTACCTTGATCCTTTGTCTTGGTTGTTATACTAGAGTAAAAATCTTCACTGTCGATTGTGATTTTACCGTCACTGTTAAGCTTCACGGTTTAAGGTAATTTGAGCATGAACCAAACGGCAAGGGTACCTGTTTTGTTAAATCACTTGTTATTGCAAGAGTATGAATTTTATTGCCGGTAGTTGTAGCCACACAAAATACACGTGTATTAGCAAAAGTTAATGTAGCAGATCATGAAGAAGTAAAATTGATATTGTTAACATGTACTTGGTTATTAAGTGTTACATCTCCAACTTTTATTTGTGTGATCCCTAAAGGACTAGTAGCCGTAAGCATACACCTAGACCTAGAAGCATTATATATTTTAGGATCAGCATCATCAAACCTTACCCCGCCTTTTATATTAATAGGAGCAGGATTGATAGGACAAGGAGGGGTACAATTGAACACTCCTGCAAATGATATATTACTTGAATCATAATCAATTATTACATTTGAACCTAGGTAAATATTAACACCTTTAATAATACTATCAGGATTGCTATTAGGTTACACCAACACTTAAGGTTCCATCTAGAACCCAGCTATCATGTTATTACCTATATTACCTTGGACACTACCATCTTAATTAAATGTTAAGTTAACAGCTGTACCACTGGTTTCGTTGATATTACTGGTTAAATTAGTAGCTTGCATAAATATTATATCACCTGTGCCGGTTCCTTAAATTTCAGCAATTGACATATTATCGCCGCCGTTAATTGTAACAGTACTATTGTCAGCCCCGGCTTTATTGTAGCATTGCAAGGTTTGTAATTGTATGCGTTGAGTTTCTGTTACCATCAACCGTACCTATTACCCATAAACACTACGCTACCATTAGTACCGCCGGTACTTGTTATATTACCCGTAATTGCTGTCGGTATATGTATATTATTTACTATAATAACTAGCAAATACAGCACTACAGGCATTATTTTGGAAATCCATATCACCATTAACATATACAACCATAAGCTTATTAGCACCTGAAAAAGCATCTGCATTGACGATTCCTATAGCAAGCTCCCTGGACACCAAGACGTCTATACTCTTGGTATTAATCTCAGTTACTTCTATTGTACCAAGTCTCATAAATTGTATTTTACTTATCGAATTTACTTTTGTTCCTATAGCACATACCTATTAACTGTACTATCTATTATTAACTTTATATTAGTATTTTTTGCATTTTAACCCAGTATTTGGAATACCCGGATCTATATAACCTGTTAAGGTTATAATACTATTCTTGCCCCTAGATATGATAGTCATTAATCTAAATACTGATGCAGGATTTACAAAAGTTTTACACCCGGAGCATTTAATGGGAACTCACTGTTTAATGCATCAAAAGTGCGTAAGTCCAAAGCCCGTATTATTACCGATATTGATTTTATGAATCTTAGGGCTAGCCGCAGTAATTGATTGGTCAGCAAATACAGCTCCATTTGCAATATTTAAGTACTACCGTGTTATACTTAAAGGCTATTATACCTACAACTTTGACCTCACTAGCCTGCGGTAACATTTATAGCGTAAGTACAGCGCATCCCTTACCAAGTGTTTCAGCACACAGGTAAGACCTTGAAGCTTAAGCAGGGTATCGCCCATACTACTTAAATTGACCATACCACCTCCATTAGCAACTCTGTCCAAACTATTAGCAATAGGTAACTTGTTGATTTTTGTTAGTAGTTAACCAAATACGGACTTAGTATTATTTCAAGTATTTTAGCCGTTAATACCTAAATTATTTACATTTCATTTGTACCGATTGTTTCTAAAAGACCATCAGTTGAACTTAACTGAATCACACTGCTAGCCCAACCCGCACCGGGATTTAAATCCCCGTTCATAGTAGTAGTTACATTACCGTTACTTGTATAATATTTAATGTTGAATTAGCATTCTTGAATTTCATATAGTACTAATATTAAAATTCGCAGGACCATCGACCTAATCCCCATCGATCAAAAATATATTAAGCCTTTTTGTATTTCTGCTTCCATTACCGCTATCTACATTCAGTGTAATATTCCAGCTAGTATTAGAGACGTGTAATATCAATTCACCAACTAAATTATTGGCTGGCACTACAGGTATCGTAGCTGCAAATTCTGCCTGATTTACAGATTCATTACTCACTATATAGGTATAATCATGATCAAGTAAGTTGATATTTTATACAGGCTGTATATCCATAATACCAAGTATCAGTATTAAACTCAAGCACCGTTGCATTTCCAATATTAAATATGAAGCCGATAGTAAAGCGCCATTGTAAGATTTGCTTGGCCCTGAATATCAGCTACTATACCTATTTACGTTAAAAGGAATTTTATCATCACTACCGAAAAAAAATATATGTAGACTTAAAAATTAAATACTAACAGTGTTATTAAAATTAAAGCTGTGAAAATAGTAAGTGTGCCCCAGTACTTACCCTGGTCCCCTTATACTTATTTGGGGTACAAAAGTAGGAACTGTCACAGCTGCTTCTGCTTGTGTAACCGACATACCTGTTAAAGTGATGTTTGAAGAAGCAAGTAATATCTACCTTTAATGATACAATCGGTTGAAGAGGATCATGATTAAGATTAATAGTTACGTCTAAGGATCAGGTCATTCTGCACAGTCATTACTGCATTGTCAAAGGTATCTAAATACATAGCAGGAATTGCCGGTAATATCCGTAGTAAAATTATTTACTCTACCAAGGGTTACAAACGAACCGGCTACGTATGGTCCACCTCACTCCCATCAGATATTAAACTATTAAACCCAGTGTTGTTACGATTTGGTTAGCAGTATCAAGGACACTCATGCTTGCAAGCATCACTGCTACAGTTGATGCTAACATACTGATGCTAACATGCTTTTTTTATTAAATTTTTAGAGTATTTTTTGTTGATATCTCCTAAGTCTGGAGTTAATTTCGAAATTAAAATTTTAGGCTAGTATTGCTTAACAAATATAAATATTCTGCATTGCAGGCAGATTTTTTGAAAACTACTAACAAAATGTAGGTTAAGATAAAAAATCTTAATGTTTTCATTATGTTGTACTTTTACAAAAAGTTAATAATAAAATTAAGTTTTTATTCAGGGCTTTAATTAATATTAATAATAAAAGAGAATAAGAATAAATGATTAATAATTATTTAAAAGAATAATTTTGTTATATAAATAACATATTTTAATTGAAGAACCTTAATTAAATACTAAATGATATACAAAAATACTTAAGAAATAAAGAATTTTTACATATAAAAGGTAACTATAAGTTACCTTTTCTTATTTAGAATAAATTTAATAGAAATTTGGTAAATCGTATATAAAACTTAAAGAATACGAGGATAAAAACTATATATTTTGGCTTCTCAATGACAACAGCAAAATTTGATTAATTTTTGTGACTCTTATGTTATTCCTGCGGAAGCAGGAATCGAGAAAATATAATCTTAATATTATACAAATATTACATATAAACTAAGTTTTTGATATGTGTTACTAGATTCCTGCTTCCGCAGGAATAACATAATGACACTTAGATATAAACAAAACCACTTTTTCTAGGCAAAATCTATAAATTTGTAAATAAACAAATTGATTTGCTATGAATAATAGACTATAATAATAAACATAAATTAATTCTCGGGGCGTAGCGCAGCCTGGTAGCGCATCTGGTTTGGGACCAGAGGGTCGGGAGTTCGAATCTCTCCGCCCCGACCATAAAAACATAAATTATAATGTCAAAAGATGACCTAATTCAGTTTACGGGTACAGTACTTGAGCTTTTACCTAATGCTAATTTCAGAGTAAAGCTTGAAAACGATCATCTAATTATTGCTCATACTTCCGGTAGGATGCGTAAAAATCGTATCAGAATACTACTAGGCGATAAAGTTACAGTTGAAATGACTCCTTATGATTTAACTAAGGGACGTGTGATTCATCGTCACTAATCTATAAAAAGTATGAAGTGGAATCAAAAAAACTTACCGATTGTATTAGCTTCCAGGTCTCCTGCAAGAATTGAGTTATTAAACAGAATAAAAATCATCCCTTCACACATTATTAAGGCAGATATAGACGAAACACCTAATTTGCGTGAATTACCTGCTCCCTTAGCTGTAAGACTTGCTTACGCAAAAGCTATAAAAGTTGTATCTCAAATAGAAGAATCAGCAATAATTATAGCTGCTGATACCGTAGTGGCAGTAGGTAGAAGAATATTGCCAAAAGCTACTACTTATGAAGAAGTCAAGAATTGTATTAAGATATTATCAGGGCGTCGTCATCGTGTCTATACTGGGTTATGTATTATCAAAAAAGAGAATGATAGGCTTACAGTTAGACAAAAAATAGCTCAGACTATTGTAAAGTTCAAAAAATTAAGTGATGAAGAGATTAACTTTTATTGTTCTTTAGATGAAGGAATAGACAAAGCTGGCGGCTGTAAAATTTCCGGTTATGCAGAAGCTTTTATCGCATTTATTTCCGGTTCATATTCAAATGTTATGGGACTGCCTTTATTTGAAACAGTAAATACTCTCACTTCGCTAGGTTTTAAGGTATATCATTAAGATTTTTATATCGTACAGTGTCACCTAGTTCGCTTGAGCACGGGGGGATCCAGTCTTTTTAAATTTTTTCTAGATCCCGCTACAAACTTGCAGGAGGGCAATAAAAACTAATCCATGCTCATAAATGACCTAGCTGCTTAGTTTCCAGGCTCATCAAAATGACTTCTCTCATAATTTTCATGACGTTCTTGAGCTTCAATACATAATGTAGCAATAGGGCGTGCTTCTAATCTTTTTATACCTATTGGGTCACCTGTTTCTTCACAGTAACCATATTCCCCATTTTTAATACGTGATAATGCCTCTTCTATTTTACTAATTAATTTACAATATCTATTTCTACTACGAAGCTCAAAAGCTCTTTCTGTTTCATGAGTAGCACAATCATTAAGATCGGATTCTTTCAAATTTTCTTCCTTTAAATGATTTAAAGTCTCTTGAGACTCTTTTAATAAATCATCTTTCCATCTTAAAAGTTTTTGTCTAAAATATTCTAGTTGATTAGGACACATATATTCTTCATCCTTAGAAGGTGTATAACCCATAGGTAATTTAGGTGTTTCCAGCATATTAATATCTCAATATTAGCTTGAATCTATTATGTTGATAAGGTTTTTAATAATAATATATAACTTAAAATTAACGCAAGAAGATTATGAATATTAATATATATTTTATTTTTTAATTGGATATGCGCTAGTGTATACAGATACTAAATGCTTTATACTTGTCTTAGTATAGTTTTGTGTAGTAGATAGACTTTTATGACCTAATAGCTCTTGAATAGAACGTAAATCTGCACCATGCTCAAGCAAATGTGAAGCAAAACTATGTCTAAATGAATGAGCAGTTAAATGTTCAGGTAAACCATAAAAACGCTTTAATTTAATTAATTCACGATTAAATACAGTTGGCTGCAATTTCTTACCTTGCTTTCCTCTAAATATCGGCTCATTTTCACCTAACTTATATGGCAATATTTCTAAATATTGGGTAATTAAATTTTTAACAATCGGTAACCACGGAATTATTCTTTCTTTACTACCTTTACCTATTATTCTTATAAATTCTAGATTTTGTAGATGAAGTTTCGTAATTGATAATGCCTCCGATATACGAAGCCCTGTAGCATATATAAGAACAAGTAGAGCTTTATTTCTAAGCTCTACCCACTTAACATTCCCGTATTCTTCAATATGCTTAAGTGATATTACTACATCATCTTCCGATAAGGATTTTGGTAACAATTTAGTTTTTTTAGGAGACTTTATAGAAAAAATTATATGGCTATTTAATTGTGTTGTTTTTTCTAAAAACTTATAAAAATTTTTTACCGCAGATAAACCACGTGAAATTGAAGATGTAGTAAAATTATTACAGTTACGTTTTGCAAGCCAACTTCTGATTAATCTTATATCTGCAGTTTTAATATGATTTATTGTCACAAGGTCTGAATTATAATAATGCATAAACTCCAGGAAATGCTTAAGGTCATTATTATAAGAAACTACTGTATGATGAGAGTAATTTTTTTGTAAAATGAGGTATTGTTGCCACTTATTTATTAATTCCTGAATTGATGTATCTAACATTTATAAAAACTTAACTATTTTTTTAATATTAATGCTAACAATTATTGATGCATAATTTTATAAAAATTAACATGAATTAAGCGTTTATGTTTACATTACGTGACCTATAAAACACAAAAGTAAAACAATTTCTTAAGTAAAAATCTTCTAATAAGATGCAGAATATAGCACAACAAATACAAAAAAATTCAATAAGAAATCTGCTTAAAAAATAACTAAAACTGTCATACCACAACTTGATCGATGTATCTTTTAAGGTATACTAACTACTTTACAAAAGATACATCGATCAAGTTGTAGTATGACATGGTAGAAATTCTCCTCAATTACTTGCTTTTCTGTTTAACCAATTTTGTAAATAAGACTCTGCTAGTTCCTTATCTTCTATAAGAATTATATTTTCAGCATTACGTTTATCAGCGGCAACTGTGAAATTAAATGAACCGGTTATTACTCTCTTTTTATCGATAATTATAATTTTATTATGCGCAATTCCCGGTACTTTATCTATACCTACATCAATGTTTGCTCGTTGTAATTCGTGTAACTTAGAAAATTTCTGCTTTAAATTACTACGATCAAGCAATATTTTAACTTTTACTCCTCGTGCTTGTGCGTTAATAAGTGCAGTAGTAATTAACGCATCACTCATACCATATGCCTGCATATAAATAGATTCTTCAGCTATATCTATCTGATTAGCTATAAACTTAGTACAGCCGGCAGGCGGGGTAAAACATGTACTAACTTTACTTCTTGAAAGCTCTGAAATATTGTAATGCTTTATTTGTGGAGCAGATGAAGCCAATAATTTTTGAGGTATTAGATTAGTAAAATAATCTGGATTCTGTCCAGAAATACCTAAAGCAACTCCCAATATAAAGACAATACTTCTTTCTATAAACTTATTATTTTTTCTCTTCATGACTTATATTTTAGACATTGCCTGTAGACTTGCAAATCGTCATTGCGAACTAAAGACTTTGTTGCATGGAACCCGATGTCATTCCTGTCTTTACAGGAATGACATAAAGAGTATTTACCGATCCACACAACAACGTCTATTTTTTACATAACTGCCTGGAGCTTCTTCAATAACCTTTAGATTCTGATAATCTAAAGAACCTACTAGCGCTTAGTATCATTATTTTTTACAAGCCAATCAAGCAAAATGATTCCACCACATGAGCCTTTATATTCCGTATCTTTTATAAGCCACTATGACTACTTAAACTTAAGTTATCATTAAGCCGATAATTATATTTAGGACTAGATGCGGAAGATTAACTACGCCTGCTACATGCCCTAAATCCATAAGATAAAAAATCTTATATCTGCAATTTTACTCGATCTAAACACCACAGAGCTATATGATCTTCTTGTACTGCTACAAAAAAAGAATTACAATCAACTTTTCCAAGATCTATTTTTGTTCTGAGTATCTATAAATTATTAGACTCTTTTAGCAAGTTATTACAATATGTATTTTAAATATTCCTCATACATTTTTGCCGGTAAGTTGATAGAATCTGCATTCCAATATAGCAAATCAAAAGGCATTGGTTTTTTACCAAGCAATAATTATTGATAAAAAAACGTCCAAATTATCATTTACCCTTAGCAAACTTAAACTATTTGATAAATACTGCCGGTCAAAATAACCCTTTAGTTTTACATCTTTAATTAATCGTAGCTTCAGTAAAAAATATTCGAAACTCGCCCTGGACTCGCATAATCAAGCAAAGTAGTAACGAAAGTAGCACTGAACAGAATCTATTTTTAATAGGTGATAATTATAGCAAGAAATATACCACCCATGTAATATCTAACACAATCAATTTTTTTAAAACCAAGGTTTCTAACATACTCAAAAGGTGCTAAAATACCGTCTTTTAAGTAACCATTGAAGTCTTTCTCCGATAAAGAGAGATTATGATTAATCCCATGAAATAAGAAAAACTTGAAAATTATTTCCTACTAGGAAAGATACTTATTTATACATGGCGGAATAATAATAAATATCAGAATTTTGTAAACTTTCTCTTTCGGCTCATAACATATTAATTGCATAAAGCATAAAATCATTTTGAAACATCACTTTTCCTTTTGTTGCCACAATATTTTTACCGAGTTTCAAGGCTGATTTATTGGTAGTTTTAATATATCACCGGAACTTTTTATATCTCTTAAGAAATTTTCTAGTCCTTATAATAGATTTTGACCACCACTTTCTAATGCCTCACATAAAACTTTGAAGGTGAACACACATCTATAAAATGTTTAGTTGCAAACTCTAAATGTTGTTTAAGCTGATAGCTCATACTATTCATTACTGTTCTATATTCTTCTTAAACCACTCCCGGAAGAAAGCAGGTAATATTGTGTAACAAAGTCAAAATGAACATTATCTTCCCATAAAGAATCTTTAATCTTTTATCTTGATTATCTGGAGGACAATACATCTTTTGCTGGACTACTGACAAATTGTGCAAAGCTATTCGCTGTAAGCTCTCTTAATTTATCAATATACTCAACATTAAGCCTACAAAACTTTCAGGATTTGCTCAAAAACTGTTCTACCATTAAAAGAAGGCTATAATTCTGTCAATTAGGCTCCTAGGCATCATAATACTTCCTCTACCTTGCATGAAATGCAAAATAAGCTCTTGTATTTATCGGCAATTTCTTTGAAATTATTAATTATCATCTCGTGTGGAATATTATACATATTGAGTTCCGGTATTAAAATCATGTGTGTCATATACCGTGGCTTGAACACGGTATCCAAAAAATAGTTAAAAAAGACTGTATCCTCGTTCAAATCACGGGATGACACATAAACAAAGCTTATATCTTTAAACCATTCCACATATTATTAACCTTATCGATCACTTCCTGACTCATCTCTATTTTTTTACCCCATTTTCTATTTGTTTCAGGGTATATTTTATCTGTTGCATCTATTCCCATTTTACTACCAAGCCCTAACTGCGGTGATGCAAAATCCAAATAATCTATCGGAGAATTATCTATAAAAGTTGTATCACGCCTTGGATCGCTTCTTGTTGCTATTGCCCAAATTACTTCTTGCCAATTACGAACATCAATATCATCATCTACAACAATAATAAACTTACTATACATAAATTGCCGCAGATAAGACCAAATACCAAGCATTATTCTTTTAGCATGACCGGAATAAGATTTTTTAATCGATACTACTACAATTCTATATGAACATCCTTCAGGAGGAAGCCAAAAATCAACTATTTCAGGGAATTGTTGCTGCAAGATAGGAATAAAAATTTCATTTAATGCTTCACCGAGTATTGATGGCTCATCAGGCGGCTTACCTGTATAAGTACTTAAATATACGGGATTTTTTTTCATCGTTATTGCCGTTATGATAAATACTGGAAATTCCTCAACATCATTATAATATCCGGTATGATCACCAAAAGGACCTTCAGGCAAATATTCCTCTAAACTTACATAGCCTTCCAGCACTATTTCACTATGTGCCGGTACTTTTAAGTCAATGGTTTTGCATTGTACTAACTCTACTTTTTCATTACCAAGTAAACCGGCAAAATTATATTCTGAAATATTTTCAGGTATAGGCGTAACCGCTGCCAAAGTTACTGCCGGATTTGCCCCGATAACAATAGCAGCAGGAAATGGTTCTTTTTTTGCTTCCCTCCAACGTTTATGATGCTCTGCTCCGCCCCGCAATTTAAGCCAACGCATCAATAGCTTATTTTCTGAAATAATCTGCATTCGATATATGCCAAGATTATAATTATCAATACACCTCTTCCCAAACTTTAATTCTAGAGGTAATGTATTATACGTTGATCCGATACTCGTATCCTCACGTATGTCCATATACGCTGCGGTGCTTAGTTTTGCGTCTCCTTTAAATTCCTCTCTATAAGTGAATTTGGAAAGAGGTCTAATCTTATCTTCAGTTGGACCTTTAGTAACTACTATCCCCCAAGTAATTAAAGGTGAAATATCATCAGGCCAACATTTTTGAATCGGTAATATATTGATATTTGGTTTGTCAATAATGACTTCATGACAAGAGGCTTTTGATATGGTTTTAGGAGACATAGCAAATATACGCTTAGCAAGTGGTAACATTGACAATGTTTCTTTAAAAGATGCTGGAGGTTGTGGCTGTTTAAGAAATGCTACTAAAACACCAAGCTCTCTTAATTCCTCGATGTTCTGAAGCTTTAGTCCCATACAAATACGCTTTATGCTAGCATAAAGATTAGTTAGAACAGGTATATCGGACTTAGTGCCGTCGGTTTTTATAACATTTTCAAAAAGTAATGCAGGTCCACCTTGTGCTAATCCTCTTCTGCTAATTTCGGTAATTTCTAAATCAGCTTTAACTTCGGTAGAAATACGCGTTAACTCACCATTTTTTTCTAAAAATTTTAAAAATTCCAGTAAATTTTTAAAGCTCATAGTTTTATTTTTTTATTTATAATACGTGGCTTATTGTATCGATCCTATGTCATTCCTGCGAAAGCAGGAATCTAGAAATGAGTATCATACTGTGTGGACGATATCCAAAAAAAAGACTGAATCCAGCGATCAAGTGGCGTGATGACAATGGCGAAAGCTAAATTCCCACGAAAGCGGGAATAACATTATAGACACGTTTCCCTACTTACTAAAATTAGCCTTTACCTGCATATCATTCTGAATAATTGCATAGTTAATTAACTCATCAATTACAGAATTTTTAATATTATATATTATATTTTTTTCTGAATTGACACGAATATTTTTAGCCGTTAATTCATCTATACTTCTAGATTTAATATGTGCAAAATATACTGCATCGCCTATCTGAAATACAGGTGTATTACTTCCTATTTTAGTATTAAAAATTGATAATAATATCTCAGGAGTTAATGTTAGCTCATTTTCCATTTCGGATCTAATATAATTTTTTTTGCTTATTTTTATTCCGGTAGCTTTAAGTTCTTTTATATTCTCTTGATCTGAATTATATTCCTTTGCTAAATCTTTGATCATGTTTAAGTTTACATCTGCAATATTCTGCTTTATCCAAACTTTATTTACCTGCTCTTTAATACTATCAAATTCAGGTATTTTTACCGGCTGAATTGATTTTAATTCCACCAATATAAGATAGCTTTTATCTCCTGCTTCTATAGGATAAGATAATTCTCCTTCTGAAAGCTCAAAAATACTATCAGCATTTTCGGCAATTATTTTATCTTCAATAAGCTCTGCATAACTGACATAGTTAACGTTTTGTATCGGTAACTTATATTTTTCAGCAATTTCAACTAAGCTAGAACCGGCTGCCGTCTCATCTTCCAATTTTTTAGCAAACTCCATATTAAGTATGTCGATTTTTTGAGCCTTTAATAAATCATGTAATTGTTTTTGCACCGTTTCAAAACTTTGATTTCCAAATTCATCTTTATTTTCATTATAAAATTCTAACAACTCATCTTGAGTAACTGAGACTTTTAGATCCTTAATATTAGCTTTAATATAAGAAAAGCTGCGTTTCTCAGGTACTTCAAACAAGGTTTTATTATCTTGGTAAAAATCCTTTAATTGCTGATCAGTAGGAGTAGGAATTTGTAAATCTTGCGGTTTATTTTGTAAATCTATTTGTACTAATTCTACCTCTCTTTTTTCAGCCATATAATCTACTATATTGTCAGTCATAGCTTTAGGAACATAGAAACTTTCTGCAAAAGTACCGACAAAAATATTTTTTAAAGCTTTCTCTTTGAAATTTGATAAATATTTTTCTTCATCCATATAAGAATTTCTAAAATAAGTTTTAAAAATTTTAATATCAAAAACACCTTGCTTATTTTTAAACACCGGTGATTCTTTAACTAAAATTTTAACTGTATCATCACTTAGATCTAAGTCATAATAACTAACTAAATAATCTAAAACATTATCGTAAACAAGCCTTTTTAAGACTCGGTTATCAATATTTAACTGTGCTATTTCTTCATCGGTTAAATTTGTTCCAGTTTGCTTACTTATAGCGTTAATTTCCAAAGATTTTGCTCGCAAAAAATCTGCTTGAGATATGTTTTTCGCATGAGAAAAAGTAACAACATCACCACCTCTTCTTCCGTTTAATACATCTTGAATACCAAAGCCGATAAAAGCAAAAGCGATCATTGCGAATAAAATCCGCATTATAAAACTATCGGCAGTTTTTCTAAAATTATCTAACATAATTTTTTATTTAATACTTACTTTGTCATCCCTTAGCTTGACCACGGGATCCAGTATTATTAGCATTTTAAAGTTATTTTCGGTGACACTCACTTCTAGATTCCTACTGTCTCGCAGGAATGACATTTACACCATTATATCTCAAGGCCATATTATAAAGCAAAAAAACCTATATAGTCAAAAACTATATAGGTTTTTCTGTAATATATGAATAGTTGATTAGAAGTTTATACGAACTTTTACACTACCTTGCTGTGCGAAATACTTACTTCCGATATTTGTATCGTAGTTCATGCTGTATTCCATCATTTTGTACTTAGCAGTAACACCAACACCGACATCAAAGCTTATTTTGTTTTGCTTGAAGCGGTTAGTCGGGAATGGTTGTGCCATACCTTGTAATCTTGCATCAATAGCTGGCACTCTGTTCTTAAATGCATAATCAACCATTGCGTAAAGCTCAGGTGTTAGAACTACATCACTGACATTGATATTACTTGATAGTTTAGCCCCTAATATTCCGTCAAAGCTTTTATAGTGCTTTCCTTTAATGACAAGATTTTGATAAGTAGCTCCAGTTTCTTTATAGCTTTTATCTTTGATGGCTGAGTATCTAAGTCCTGCTACCGGTGTAAGGTTAATGTTCTCAGGCATTACATAGGTATAGCCTACCATTAACTGACCTGTATAGCCTTCGGATTTATACTTACCACTTGCAGTTTGATAAGCAATAGCATCCACCGCCGTTGCAACAACACGTCTTGATTTGCTTCTTATTTTATTATCCGAGTAAGATGCTATAGCTTCAACAAAGAAATTTTCATAAGGTAAGTTATATAAACCATATAAAGAATAGATGTTACTCTGTGCTTTATTCTTATCACCCTTCTTATTATTTTTTAGTTTGATATCGGTATCAGCCCTTGTATATGCAAGCCCTAACGCTAAATGATCGCTAACTAGGCCGTCAAAACCTATAGTACCGCCCGTTGTATTAGACTTATAACCGCTTATGTTATTACGCATCTTTTGCGTTGTATTACCGACAAATGGGCTTACCCATGCACCAAACTTAGCATCTCTATCCTCATCACCTGCAGCTACGGCAACCGGCTGTAGTTCAGCAATTCTAGCATTTAGATTAATTAAACTATTTGATATATTACTTGCTATAATTTGATTATTAACAGCAGCTATAGTATCACTAGGTTTTATAACATCTTGTATGAGATGACTTACAGCATCTACTACCTGTGAATTTGTCATAGATCCGAAGTCATTATTAAGAGCCTGACGTGCATCTGAACCGTTTTGTGCTTTTGCCATTCTTTCAAGCGATGTTTGAGTAAAACCTGTAAACTCTTTGTCTATCACTGCTTTAGATACGTCTTCTGCAAATAAAGTTAAAGACAATTCATCAAAAGTAAAGTTGACAAAACGGTTTTCATTGTTAATAGTTACTTTAACATTATCTGCGGGGGCAGGCTTTAAACCACCGGCTGTTTCTGCAGATACTACTGTATATTTTGTATTTGGATCTATATTATTAATATCGAAATTAGTAGCAGTCACAACAAGTTCTAAAGTTGAAACCCCTGATAAATCAAGAGTACTACCTGATTTAATTAAAATATTACCGCCTGACTTAACTGCTCCGTCAAAAGTAGTATTTAAGGTTAATGTATCGGTAAAGCTACCTGTTCCTGTATAGGTTACTTGATTTGCTCCTAAGTTAATAGTAGTACCGCTACCTGTGATGGCACCGTTAAATGCTAGGTTATTACTGAAATTCATAGTAGCACCATCAGCTTTAAAGCTCATCGCGGTTACATCTTTAGCAAAATTATAGGTAGAACCTGTGACTAAAGTCACTGGTCCTGTATTAGTAAACGTATCAGCAAAACTTGTATTACCGCCAAATGTCGCAGTACCTTTTGCGTTAACACTGCTTCCAAAACTCATTGTGCCTGCGGTGGTAATATCACCCACTGGATTATTTGCATTACCGACAACACCGATGACACTACCACCACCAGTGAAGTTCAACTTTAACGCTTGACCTCCAGTTTTATTTATACTACCTATTAAGTTAATAGCCGGCATTGTTAACATTCCTGTACCGTTACCTTGGATTTCAGTGATGCTAGTATTACCGCCTGTGGTTATAGTTACATTACCCGCACCTAATTTTAACATAGCGAGATTCGTAATAGCGCCTTTAATAGTGCTAGCACCTCTTGCAATTATCGTACCGTTAACTCCATTGCTGCTTGTAACACTACCGTTGATACTTTTATCTACACCGAGTGTTATAACCGCTGCCTGATTATTAAAATCTACATTACCATTAATATTATAGTTTTGAGTTAAAGCAGTATTAGCTCCAAATGTTAAATTAGCATTGATATCCTGATTGTAAGTAATTGCCGGTACTGATAATTCTAAATCGTTAGCAAATATCTCCGTATCTATTTGGAATGCTCCGTTTCCTTTAAATTCCAATTCTTTTAACCTATTTACTGCAGTACCGTAAGTAGCACCACCGACACTTGCAAGTATTATTCTCCCACCCGCAGCTCCTGAATCTACAACAAGTTTACCTTTATTTGGTGCAAGAGGGTCAAGTACAGCATTTAATATTATTGTACCGTTACCGACTGCACTATTTTGTAATACTAATTCAGCATCTTCATGTGCAAAATTAATAGTCTGACCATTGGCTAAAATATTTATTGCATTAGGACCTTCTGTATCAATAGTATAAGAACCTTCACCGGCAGCACATAGTGCATTTGCAGCTCCTATATTTATTTTATTAATTTGGTTCGTAATACCGCCTACATCAACAAACTTTGTATTATTTAGGATATTAAATTCAATAACATTTGTAGTATCTATATTATTAAATGCTACATTACCAAAAATGTTTAATGATCCTAATTCATTTCTTACCGTACCTATTGCTTTAGCTCCACCATCACCTTGTAAGGTTATAAGCTTTGTTGTACCAATAAGAGTTAATTGACCACCACCGGTTGCAAACGCTGGTAAATCATTTTTAAGAGTTATAACTCTATCATCTGTAGTACTATTGTTAACTAATAAAAGGCTTGAATTTGCCCCTTTAAAACTAATCACCTGACCGTTTAATAAATTAACATCAGCGTTCTTAGCATTTATTCCAAAATTCTTACCATTTTGAATGTCAATTTGTGCAACTTCACCGATACTAGCATCATTTGCAACCACTGTACTGGCAGCATTAATATTAAGTTTACCGTTATTACCGTTTGCTATAACACCGGTTAAGTTATACATTGGACCTGCAGGACCGTTAAACTCTAATGTACTACCACCAGCTTTAAAATCTATATTATTTACAACTAGACTTCCTCCAACTTGTAATGTTGCTCCTGCTCCTACATTCACTGTTGCTAATGCTGATGTATCACCTATACTACCTGTTACTGTACTATCACCGTTAAAGGTCACCACACCATTATTAGCATTATCAGTATTATCTATTGCTCCGGTTACTATCACAGGATTTATAAATGTCAATTCTGATGCATTATCTGTTAAATTTATCACATTTGCTTTGACTATGCCGCCCTGTACTTGTACTAATCCTGCTCCTACACTCAATTTTGCTAATGCTGCTGTATCACCTATATTGCCGGTTACCGTACTTGCGCCATTAAAGGCCACCACACCATTATTAGCATTACCAGTATTATCTATTGCTCCGGTTACTATCACAGGATTTGCAAATGTCAATTCTGATGCATTATCTGTTAAATTTATTGCATTTGCTTTGACTACGCCACCCTGTACTTCTAAGCCTGCTCCTACACTCAATTTTGCTAATGCTGCTGTATTACCTATACTACCTGTTACCGTACTTGCGCCATTAAAGGTCACCACACCATTATTAGCATTACCAGTATTATCTATTGCTCCGGTTACTACTACAGGATTTGTAAATGTCAATTCTGATGCATTATTTGTTAAATTTATTGCATTTGCTTTTACTACATCGCCCTGTACTTCTAAGCCTGCTCCTACACTCAATTTTGCTAATGCTGCTGTATTACCTATACTACCTGTTACTGTACTTGCGCCATTAAAGGTCACCACACCATTATTAGCATTACCAGTATTATCTATTGCTCCAGTTACTACTACAGGATTTGCAAATGTCAATTTTGATGCATTATCTGTTAAATTTATTGCATTTGCTTTGACTACGTCGCC
Source organism: Rickettsia canadensis str. McKiel (assembly GCF_000014345.1). NCBI lineage: Bacteria > Pseudomonadati > Pseudomonadota > Alphaproteobacteria > Rickettsiales > Rickettsiaceae > Rickettsia > Rickettsia canadensis. The sequence continues at coordinate 1,082,058 of NC_009879.1, forward strand.
CTGTACTTCTAAGCCTGCTCCTACACTCAATTTTGCTAATGCTGCTGTATTACCTATACTACCTGTTACTGTACTTGCGCCATTAAAGGTCACCACACCATTATTAGCATTACCAGTATTATCTATTGCTCCAGTTACTACTACAGGATTTGCAAACATCAATTTTGATGCATTATCTGTTAAATTTATTGCATTTGCTTTGACTACGCCACCCTGTACTTGTACTAAGCCTGCTCCTACACTCAATTTTGCTAATGCTGCTGTATTACCTATACTACCTGTTACTGTACTTGCGCCATTAAAGGTCACCACACCATTATTAGCATTACCAGTATTATCTATTGCTCCGGTTACTATCACAGGATTTACAAATGTCAATTCTGATGCATTATTTGTTAAATTTATTGCATTTGCTTTGACTACGTCGCCCTGTACTTCTAAGCCTGCTCCTACACTCAATTTTGCTAATGCTGCTGTATTACCTATACTACCTGTTACTGTACTTGCGCCATTAAAGGTCACCACACCATTATTAGCATTACCAGTATTATCTATTGCTCCGGTTACTATCACAGGATTTACAAATGTCAATTCTGATGCATTATTTGTTAAATTTATTGCATTTGCTTTTACTACGTCGCCCTGTACTTGTACTAAGCCTGCTCCTACACTCAATTTTGCTAATGCTGCCGTATTACCTATACTACCTGTTACTGTACTTGCGCCATTAAAGGTCACCACACCATTATTAGCATTACCAGTATTATCTATTGCTCCGGTTACTATCACAGGATTTGCAAATGTCAATTTTGATGCATTATTTGTTAAATTTATTGCATTTGCTTTTACTACGTCGCCCTGTACTTGTACTAAGCCTGCTCCTACACTCAATTTTGCTAATGCTGCCGTATTACCTATACTACCTGTTACTGTACTATCACCGTTAAAGGTCACCACACCATTATTAGCATTACCAGTATTATCTATTGCTCCGGTTACTATCACAGGATTTGCAAATGTCAATTCTGATGCATTATTTGTTAAATTTATTGCATTTGCTTTGACTACGCCACCCTGTACTTCTAAGCCTGCTCCTACACTCAATTTTGCTAATGCTGCTGTATTACCTATACTACCTGTTACTGTACTATCACCATTAAAGGCCACCACACCATTATTAGCATTACCAGTATTATCTATTGCTCCAGTTACTACTACAGGATTTGTAAATGTCAATTCTGATGCATTATTTGTTAAATTTATTGCATTTGCTTTGACTACGTCGCCCTGTACTTCTAAGCCTGCTCCTACACTCAATTTTGCTAATGCTGCTGTATTACCTATACTACCTATTACTGTACTTGCACCATTAAAGGCCACCACACCATTATTAGCATTACCAGTATTATCTATTGCTCCAGTTACTACTACAGGATTTGCAAATGTCAATTTTGATGCATTATTTGTTAAATTTATTGCATTTGCTTTGACTACGTCGCCCTGTACTTCTAAGCCTGCTCCTACACTCAATTTTGCTAATGCTGCTGTATTACCTATACTACCTGTTACTGTACTATCACCGTTAAAGGTCACCACACCATTATTAGCATTACCAGTATTATCTATTGCTCCGGTTACTATCACAGGATTTGCAAATGTCAATTCTGATGCATTATCTGTTAAATTTATTGCATTTGCTTTGACTACGCCACCCTGTACTTGTACTAATCCTGCTCCTACACTCAATTTTGCTAATGCTGCTGTATTACCTATACTACCTGTTACTGTACTTGCATCATTAAAGGCCACCACACCATTATTAGCATTACCAGTATTATCTATTGCTCCAGTTACTACTACAGGATTTGTGAACGTCAATTCTGATACATTATCTGTTAAATTTATCGCATTTGCTTTTACTATATTTCCTCCAAGAGAAAGTGTAGTTGCCCCAACACTTATTTTAGCTAATGGATTAGCATTACCTATTATTCCATTAATTGTAGTATCTGTATTAGCAGTTATTATACCCCCTCCATTTATATTTCCTGTAAGGATTATCAATGCAGGCATGTTAGAGTGAATGGTTAATTGAGCATTTGCACCACCTAAAGTGATATTTCCTAAACCGGTATAAATATTAGCATTAGCATTAAAACCATGCTGTATGTCAACTGCATTTGTACCGGTTAAAGTTAAATTTTGATTATCATTAATAGTAACAGGCAATAAGTTACCATCTGTAATAATAGACCCGACATTGGTATTGTGATTGATATTTAGGCCTCCGGGATTAGTACCTGCAACATTTATAGCCTGAATAATACGACCAGCTACATCTGCAGTGATAATATGATCACCACCGAAAGTAAATGCATAATTATCTTGAGGTCCGGCAACACCTTGAGCATTATCTGCTCCTGCCTGCGTTATACCATGCCAATTATTAGCACCAATATTATCACTAAATGCTGCATTATTATTATTAGAAATAACACCATTTGCAACACCCAATGTCCCACTACTACTCAGCATTAATGCTGCGGTTGAGGTGGTGAATAAAGCGGTTTTAAGACCTTTTTGAATTACTTTTTGGAATAGTTTTGGAGAAATATTTGTCATATTTATAGACCTTAATAAAAATTAAATAACTTAGGAAATTAAATAACTTAGAAATTTGTTCTCATTTTAAATTAACTTTTTAAATATGTCTATTACAATTAATATATAAATGATATTTTTACAAAATTTGTTATAAATTTGTGGCATTATTGCATAATAGAGGGGAGGAGAGCACAGTGTAGCATTATTAAAGTATATTCGGTGTTATCTCCCATAGCTTGATCACTGTATTAATTTTTCACTGTAGTTAGCTTTTTATAGTATGACAGCAAGAATTAGACATCATAATTGGTCTTTGTATTCAATAATTAACATCCTTAATAATATAAAGTTGTTACTAATTCTAAATCACTCATATATATTGCTTTATAGTTTAAAGGCATTGAGAACAATCATAGATTATCTCCATTATTTAATATATTTCGGCGACAATTAAAAATATATTAATAATAATACTAGATAACATAAATCCCTATCTCTTAGGCAATAATATTTCTCTCTTACCAGTATGGTTTGGTGGTGAAACTATCCCCTCTTTTTCCATTTTCTCAACTAAATTAGCAGCTTTGTTATAACCGATTCTAAGCGATCTTTGGATATAGCTAATAGATGATTTCCGCTCATTATGCACTATCTGCACGGCTTTTTTGTAAAGTACTTCATCAGATGTGCCATCGCTGATATCAATACTACTGTCGTCTTCCTCAGGATGCTCGGTAACAGCAGATATATATTCAGGTGTACCAGTTTCTTTCAAATATTCCGTAATTTTCTCAATTTCGGCTTCATTAACAAATGGTCCGTGTACCCTACTTATCTTTGAAGTGTTTCCCATAAATAGCATATCGCCCATACCGAGTAACTGCTCGGAACCTTGCTCGCCTAAAATCGTACGGCTATCAATTTTAGAGGTAACTTTAAAACTAATACGGCTTGGAAAATTGGCTTTAATGATGCCGGTAATAACGTCTACCGAAGGTCTTTGCGTTGCCATAATAATATGGATACCTGCCGCTCTTGCCATTTGAGCAAGCCTTTGAATCAACATTTCAATATCCTTACCAGCCACTAGCATTAAATCAGCCATCTCATCAACAATTACCACTATGTAAGGTAGTTTGTCCATATTCATCGTAATGGTTTCGTAAATAGGTTTGCCGGTTTCAGGATCAAAACCCGTTTGAATCGAACGCTCAATTACTCTATTTTCTTTAACCGCCTCTAAGATTTTTGCATTATAACCTGCGATATTTTTAACCCCAATATTACTCATCATTCTATAGCGATTTTCCATTTCCTTAACTGCCCATTTAAGAGCAACTACTGCCTTAGAAGGCTCGGTTACCACAGGAGTTAGCAAATGCGGTATTCCATCATAAGCTGATAACTCTAGCATTTTCGGATCAATCATGATAAAGCGGCATTCTTCAGGAGTATAGCGATATAACAGCGAGATGATCATGGCGTTAATCCCAACCGATTTACCTGAACCGGTAGTTCCTGCAATAAGCAAGTGAGGCATCTTAGCAAGGTCGGCAATGAGCGGCTTACCTGCTAAATCTTTACCCAAGACTAACGGCAATAAAGTTGATTTATCTTGATATTCAGGTGTCTCTATAAGTTCTTTTAAACAGAAGAATTCACGTTGCTTATTAGGCAGTTCAATACCAAGTACATTTTTCCCAGGTATTACTGCTATCCTTGTTGATAAAGCAGATAACGAGCGTGCTATATCGTCTGATAAGCCTACCACTCTTGAAGTTTTAGTACCTGCTGCCGGCTCAAATTCATATTGAGTTACCACTGGTCCTTGGTTTATATTAATAATTTGCCCATGAACTCCAAAATCATTCAACACTGTTAATAACTCTTCAGCTTTTTGTTTCAGCACTGAGGAAGAAGCCAGTTTTACATGATGGTTTTCAGCATCACGTAATAACGAAATAGGTGGCAATTCTGCTATTTCAATTTGAGATATTTTAGGAGCATGGGGTTTGCTAAAGAATTTTATAGGATTTGCAGGTGCAGGGTTATTTTCTGCAACGAATTTTACTTTTTCACTCACAGGCTTTTGGTAAGCAGAAGTTATATTTATCTTATCATTATTCTTATTAGGGAATAATCTTACTGAAGACAACCGTGCAAATACATTATGTAAAAAAAATTGTATCCGGTAGGCTAAAAATTTACCTAGCTTAATAATAAAATTACTTAAAGAAGTAAATTGTATTTCAAGTAAAACGACTAATATAATAAAGGTAAAAAATATTAATAATAAGTAAAGTTGATTTGTAAATCCTTCAAAGAAATTAAAGGCTATTATTCCAATAGCTCCGCCTGCATTTGCCGGTATGAATTCTAGTTTGATATTAGATAATAATGTGCTACTGCTTAAGAGAGCAAACAACATTACAAACACACGTATAAATGGTGCACGATATCTTCCATACCAACAATTTCTCCCCCAAACAAAGCAGGCAAGCGGTATGATAAAAGCAGCTAACCCAAAAAATTGATATAAAAAATCCGATAAATAAGAGCCAAAAATACCGACTAAATTACTAGGATACTCTGTTGTGACCGAGTTAAAAGAAGGATCCTCTATATTATATGATGTGAGAACAGTAACAACACCAAGCCCGATTATCCCTAAGATAACAGCTTGTATTTTATTGCTTGAACGAATTTTGTTTATGTAATATAGCATAGTTTTAAATATTAAGCTAAATTATGAATTTAATATCTTTTTCTATAAGTCTCTATAGACTTTTCAATAAAGAAATAAATTAAAAAAGAGATAATTATTACTGTTATAAAAGTAACTAATGTATCAAGAAATTTCCCATTATCACCCAATATGAAATAGCAGGTAATTATATTATATAAGACAATATAAACGACAATAATATATTGGGTAAGAGAGTAAAGCAATTCATTTATCTCACTTATTATCTTTGATTAAGTCAAATATTTGTCCTAAAGATAGAGCAAATAAACAATAAAAAAGTAATTTTTTTAATTTAGGCTCTATTGGGATAAGCAGAAAAGTAATAATTATTAATATAACATATAATATAGAGTAATTGATTAAGCCAAGACTTTTCTTCATGTACTTCTTTATTACTTTATTAGTATAAATATAAAATGCTTGACTACCAATTAAGAAAATTGCAAGTGCAGAAGGAAAGAATCTATAAAACCAAGGATCGCCTATAAATCTATTAAATTGAAGAATAATTCTAGTGGATAAAATATAGATACTTTTCTTTTTTAGAATCCAAAGTGCTATTAAATAAAAAGACAGTTCTAACCCCATTGACAAAACAGGAGGTATCAACAAAAATTGTTACATCTTAAAACAACATTGTTAGGTTTGTAAAAAATAAGAAAACTAGCTGGAAATGGAAGATTATATAATTGCCTTAAAGAAGAAAATTTTTGCTGCAAGAAGATAAGTAGTTAAAATACAAAAAATATAAGTAGGATAAAGACTTAAATATCTACTTTTCCAAAAGTTTATTTTGCTTGTATAATTGCTTTGAATCATAGCTATATAAAAGCTGGATTGTACTGCAATTTCTCTACCTACAAATTTAATACATGGATGAGAGTTTGAATTTACAGAAAGAGCAAATAATAACCTAACTACACCGATTATATTAAATAATATATCCAAAACCTAAATAAAGTAACATAGTGGCACTTCTTAATAAATAGGATAAGTTATTTACATAAAAAGAACCATTTTGTATTATATGAAAAATATATTTTTACTTGATTATATAACTCTCAAGTAATTTATAATGAAAGGTAATTAAAATTCATGACCATAAAAATCCACACAGAAAAAGATTTTGAAAAGATGCGGGCAGCAGGAAGATTGGCTGCAGAGACACTCGATTTTATTACTGATCACGTAAAACCGAATGTTACTACCAATAGTTTAAATGACCTTTGTCATAATTTTATCACTGCTCATAATGCTATTCCCGCACCGTTAAATTATAAAGGTTTTCCGAAATCGATTTGTACTTCGATAAATCATGTAGTTTGTCACGGCATTCCAAATGATAAGCCTTTAAGAAACGGCGATATAGTAAATATTGATGTTACGGTAATTGTAGACGGTTGGTACGGCGATACTAGCCGTATGTATTATGTCGGTGACGTAGCCATTAAACCAAAACGTCTTATTCAGGTAACCTATGATGCAATGATGAAAGGCATTGAAGTAGTGAGACCTGGTGCTAAACTCGGTGATATTGGGCATGCTATTCAAAGCTATGCTGAGAAGCATAACTATTCGGTAGTGAGAGATTATACAGGCCACGGTATTGGAAGAGTTTTCCATGATGAACCGTCAATATTAAATTACGGTCGCAGCGGCACAGGTCTAACGTTAGAAGAAGGAATGTTTTTTACCATTGAACCTATGATAAATGCCGGTCACTATAACACAATATTAAGTAAGCTAGATGGATGGACGGTTACTACGCGTGATAAATCATTATCGGCTCAATTTGAGCATACTATAGGTGTGACTAAAGACGGTTTTGAAATATTTACGTTATCGCATAAAAAACTTGATTATCCTCCATATGTTAAATAATAAATTGATAGAATTATGCAATAATGAAATAGACGTATACTCCCTGTGAAATAAAGAATGGTTATACGATCAACTTGGAAAAGAGCAAGGAGTCTGTATGTAAGCCAAGTAGTGGAGCAATAATATGTGAGCATCCGATGACTTACAAAGATGATGTAGACAATTTTTCAAGTTCATCGAGTATACCTCATTATATAGGTCGACCAATTAGATAGGTCGACCATAAAAGAGTAAAAGAACACTTCATTGCCGCCGGAGCAGAACATTTTTCCGATTACAAATTACTTGAAATAATACTATTTGCGGCTATCCATTGTAAAAACGCAAAACCTCTTGCTACAAAGCTACTTGATCATTTGATAAGGAAAGATTACTTAGTATTAAAGGTACCAATGAAAATTTATATATTAGCTCTAATAAGTGAGTTGGTAAATAGAGATTGAAATAAGAATATTATTGCTTCCTGGAGTTCTTGTATTGATTATTTAAAAGTTAATATGGGCAATATGCGTTTAGAGCAATTTCGTATATTATTTTTGAATAAGCAAAATACTTTAATTGCCGATGATGAGATCTTAAGCCAAGTCACTATAGACCACGCTGTGGTATATCCTACAAGATAATTAAACGAGCTTAATTTAATGCAGCAAGAAACTTTATACTTATGCATAATCATCCAAATGGTAACCCTGAAGCCGATATTCAAATAAGATAGTAGAGATATGCCAACCTGTAAATATTATAGTACATGATCATGTGTCATTTATTAAGTAATAACAAATATTATAGTTTTAAATCTAATATGTTCTATGAATATAAATAGCTATAGCACATTATTTATTTTTTCGTTTATAGCAACTGCTATGTTAACATATATATTAACTAAATATCTTCCTGTAATCGGTTTAGTTGATGTACCGAGTAGTCGTCGCTCTCATGATAAGATAACACCACGCGGTGGCGGTCTTGCGATTGTAATTGTTGTAATGATTGCTTTGAGCGGGTTTGAATATATAACAAGCAATAACCTTGTTAATTCAATAAAAATATTACCATTATTATTAGTAATTGCCTTGGTTTCTTTTTTAGATGACTTAAAAGCTGTACCTATTCTAATTCGCTTAATAGTCCATTTAATTTGTGCAGCTTTTGCTATTTTTCTTTTCTCACAGGTAAACTCCGTGCATATAATAATATATGCTATTTTAGTTATAGCTTTAAGCGGTTTTATTAATATATATAATTTTATGGACGGTATAGATGGTATGAGTTGCATAGAATCTATTCATCTTGCTAGCACTATGCTTATATTATGTTTTTTACAATTTTCGGCTATTGATAACCCATATTTTATATCTAGTGTAAATGTTATTATTCTTGGTTGTTCCTGTGGTTTTTTAATATTTAATTGGCATCCGGCAAAAATATTTTTAGGAGATGTAGGAAGTATTAGCCTTGGATTCTTAACGGGTCTTTGTTTGCTCTTACTTGCTCTTACAAATACTAATTTATTTATAGCTTGTGTTATTGCTAGCTTATATTACATTACCGATGCCGTGCTAACCATATTAATTCGGCTACTCAATAAAGAAAAAATTTGGCAACCTCATTTAAAGCATTTTTTTCAAAAAGCAGTACAAAAAGGTAAGTCTCATAAACAAGTAGTATCGATTATAGCGGTTTGTAATATATTTTTAATAATTATATCGGTTACATCTTTATATTTTCCTATAATATCTATAATGCTTGCTTTAGCCGTTATAACTTTAACAGTGCAGAGTTTATTAAAATGAAACTAATTAAAGAGGATATTGATAAAATAATTAGACGTCTATTTGCCAAACAACATCCGTTGCTACCTGAAATCATAATTAACTGGAATAAAATAGTCGGGTTTCACTTCAGCACTAAGGCCTTACCTTTAAAAATCACCACATATACTTATAAAAAACGGAAAATTAATACTCTATTTATACAAGCAGAAGATAATGCTATTGCAGCAGAATTACCTTATTATCAAGATATTATACTAGAACGTATTAAAATTTATTTAGGCTTTGAAGCAATACATCAAATGAATGTAACGTTCTATAAGCAAAAGCCTTAGAGGCGTCTGTCTCTGTAAAGTTATTTTAATTGATAATTAAATTCTTTTTTTGCTATAACTTATAAGTTTTTTTGAAATAGGAACAGCTATTCCAGCAAAAAACTTATTAAGTTTCGCTATTAAATCTCTTTAATTATCAATTAAAATAACTTTACAGAGACAGACGCCTCTAAGGCATGATAATTAAATTATGCTCTCTTCTCGTGAATTTCCTGAATTAAAATATCTGCCCTAATATTTAATTTTAATGTAATTTTCTAATCATAGACAAAGTATAATAAGCTCTTCTTTTATTAAGCATTTCAGACACTTTACTTCTTGATACTCTTTTCTAAATCTTTCCTAGAAAGACCAAGCTGCTTCTATCCTAAAATTCATTGCTGCAATTGGATCAGGTGCTTTCTATTTTATAATATTTATGCTTATAAGCTTATACTAAGACTGATAATATTTCTAATTTTTCAGCTTTTTGATGAATTTTCTTTTGCATCTAATAAACTATCTATTTCTTTTAATGGTTCTTGATATTCTTTTGCTGTTTTTATAATATTTATTTCCATACTCAAATCTCCTTAACATTTATCTTATCATATTCTGCATGCATTCCCACAAATCTTATGACATTGTTGTTGCGTAGTTCTTAAAAGTGGTTAATGTCATTCCTGCAAAAGCAGGAATGACACAACAAAGTCAAAGTACATAAACAAAAAAGGAGTCTTTAAAATTAAAGACTCCTTTTTCGTGTTAATAGCTTGTAAAAAGATTTAATAGCTAATTACATATCAAATCTTAAACCTGCCATTAGGTTATTACCTTTATAACTGGTTCCACCAAATTTATGTGTAACTCCATACATAGCTTTAGTGGTATTTTTTGTTTTACCGTAATCTGTCCAGCTATAAACGAGTTCTGCTTTTACACCTTGTGCTACTTCAAATGAAGTACCTAAAGATAATTGATAAGCAAAATTGATTTTATTTTTAGTAGTTAGGCTAGGATTATTAACAGTCAAAGTTATACCATTAGCATTTGTAGAAACGTCTTTTCCTGTGATTGTCTCTTTTACCATTGCAAGCCCAACACCAGCACCAGCAAAAACTTTAAACATACTTAAATCAACAAAATCTACATAACCATTAAGTAACGCACTTACAATAGTAGGCTTATGTTTTACTATATTACCTCTTGTACTTTTTTTCAGATGCACATTTATTACTGTTCCAAGTGTTAAATCGGTTCTTAAATTATCCATGATATAATAACCTACTCCAATATTACCAGTAAAACCAGTATTAGATTTTAGTTTAAAATCTGTACCTTTAGATATAGAAGGTTTTGTTTTGTTAAAAATCATGGTACCGGCATTAAGTTTTAAATACCATTGATTTTCCATAGAGGATGATGATATCGATGAATTAGTAGATGAATCTACAGAGGAATGCATATCGCAATCAGCGAATGAAAGACTGGAAGTTAAAAGTGCTGTGCTTGCAGCTGATATTAAAAGTAATTTTTTCATATTGTTCAATTTTTCCTTTAAATTTTATATTGTTAGTAAAAACGATATTAGATAATAATTTTACAATTTTTACCTAAATTCGATAAAAAATAGTTTTAAGTGATATTCCTGACTTTGCATCCCACGATCTTGTAGCGGGATCGAACTTAAAATACTAATATAATACTAGTATTTTAAATTATTCTTTTGGATAACGTGGTCAAGCCACGGTATGACACTAGGTTATTACTTAAAACTATTAATATTTCTTGTTCAATTATATATCAAATCTTATACTTGCTGTTAAGTTATGGCTTTGATAACGCATTCCACCGATTTGTACCTTTTGACCTTGGTAAACTACATTTTTACTTTTTGCTTTACCGTCGTTTATCCAGCTATAAGCTAGTTCTACTTTGACATCATCAGCAATTTGTGCAGAAGTACCTAAAGTTAGCTTGTAAGAGATATTAGTTCTGTTTTTAGTTGTAGATGCAAGACCGGTTATCCCGTTATATGTAATTTTCTCTTTAACTAATGCAGGACCAACACCGGCACCGGCAAAAACATCAAATATATTAAAATTAGTTAAATCTACATAGCCGTTAATAAGTAAACGTGTAATAGTAGGTTTATAGCTTACTGAAACATTAGTACCAGAAAAAGGTACATTAGTCGCAGTTCCAGATTTCTTTAACTTTCCACCAATTATAGTACCTAAAGTTAAATCAGTTCTAAAATTTTTGGAAAAATAATAACCGATACCTAAATCAACGGAAACAGTCATATTAGATTTTAATTTAACACTAGTTGCCTCATCTTTTTCTTTATTAAACATTGCTGCACCGGCACCTATTCTTAAATACCACTCATTATCCATGCCATCAGCAAATGATAGGGTAGAAGATAACATTGTTGCACTTGTAGCAGCTATTAAAAGTAACTTTTTCATGATTAACACCTCAAATTAATTAAACATTATCTCAATAGCATATAACATATTATATTTTTTAGTGCTATATTTAATCGGCAATTAGACTCATAGAAAAAGCTTTTATTAAGTTTTGTGACAAAATAAACACATATATTCCCCACTTGAACAATTGACTAAGTCATCCTACAAGAACTATGGTCTCACGTTAATTAATATACGCTCCATTCCTCACTCTGTGGATTCCTTACTCTTTTTCAAGTTGAACTTCATATAACTAACTATTCATTTTACTTTGGAGTATACTTCAGTACACATGTATTTATTAAACTTATCTTTCTCATCTTTAAATTTATCGGCATCAGTTAAAGCAGGCCTTTTTTTGGTAATATTTTTCCATCCCTTATTCTCTATAAAGTCTTTTGCACGTTCTACCCATTCTATTAACTCCGGTGATTCAGGTTTGATGGCATCTATAGGACAATCAGGAATACACACGCCGCAATCTATACATTCATCGGGGTTAATGACTAGCATTAATTCACCTTCATAGAAGCAGTCTACAGGACATACTTCAACGCAATCGGTATATTTACATTTTACACATTCATCGGTTACAACATAAGTCATTTTATTATCGATTCTTAATTTTATAAATTAATACAGAAGTACGCATAGTGAGTATTAATAAAAAATATAGCACAAAACTTATAAACATAATAATTAAGGGTTTTAACATTGAAGAATGAATAGTAGGAGAACCAAGCCTTAAAACACTAGCTGGCTGATGCAGGCTATACCAAATATTTACCGAGAATTTTACTATCGGTATGTTAATCAAACCGATAAGAGCAATAATCGAAGCAGGATTTTGTGTCTTTCTTATATTATCCGCACTATTCACTATTATAATATAGCTTAAATATAATAAAAATAATATAAGCATAGAGGTAAGTCTTGCATCCCAAACCCACCATGTTCCCCATATAGGCTTTCCCCATAAAGAGCCTGTTACTAAACTAATCAAAGTAAAATTAGCGCCAATGTAACTAGAAGCTACAGCTAACAAATAGCTAATAGTAGTTTTCCATACTAAATAACTAAAGCTGCATGCTGCCATAAAAATATAAATACCAAGGGCCATCCAAGAAGCAGGTACATGAACATACATAATGCGTACAAACGCACCTTGTTGATAATCTACCGGCGAAACTATGAGAGCTAAATAAAGACCTATAACCATTATTACGAAAGTAGATATAGTTAATATAGGTATTATAACCTTTGATAATTTATTAAAATAATATGGGGTTAATATTAACATATTTTATACTCTCAATGTCATTCCTAGTTAAAAGCAATGCTGTTATACGACTATATATGTCATTCGCACTTACGCTGGAATGACATTTGGGCTATTTTTCGCGCCATGCAACAATCTCCCACTTTCACTGGAATGACATCATTTGAGTTACGTAACAATGCTCTACCATGATTAGGAATAGTAGTTCTTATTTTTTTAAAAAACTCTTTCATTAATAGTCCCGAATCTTCGGCAAGAATTCCACTATATATTTCTGGTCTATGAAAACAAGCACTACTGTTAAAATATCGCAAATTACTTTCAACAGCCCCATGTTTAGGATCAGATACTCCATAAAACAAACGTTTCAACCTGCTATGGCTAATCGCTGCCGCACACATAGCACAAGGCTCTAAAGTAACATAAATATCATAATCATTTAAATTCTTACAAGATATAATGTTACATGCTTCATTAATAGTAATGATTTCAGCATGATAAAGAGCATTGTTTTTTTCTTCGGTATTATTATAACTACTAGCAATAATTTTCTGGTTTAATCTATCTACAATCACTGCTCCAACCGGAACTTCATTTTTATCAAAAGCAATCCTAGCTTGTTTTAAAGCTTGCTGCATGAAAAAGTTATTAAAACTAGTTTCTTTATCTAACAATAGATTCACGATAATTTACATGTTCTTCAAGTCCATGAGGATCTTGGTGAATAATTATTTCAGCTTCCGGAAATTCCTGTAATATTTCAAAAGCAATTTCATCACTAATTTTATGAGCATTATAAAGCGACATATTGCCGTCTATTTCCAAATGGCACTGGATAAAAGCTTTTTGACCAGCATATCTAGTTTTCATTTCGTGCATACCTTGCACACCTAAATGGTTATTAATTATCGAGATAATTTTTTGCCTATCTTGTTCAGGTAATTCATGATCTACTAAATTTTTAAATGCCTTTCTAAATAAAGAATAAGAAGCGTAAAATATATATAATGCAATAACCACACCAAATAATGAATCAACAAACCAAAAATGATCGCTTAAATTTATAGAGATAATTACTATAACATTAGTTAGTAAGTCTGTGAAATAATGAAGCTTATCAGCTTTTACTATCTCCGATCCTGTTTTTTTAATTACATAAGTTTGATAAAGTACTAAAATAATTGTTAAGAATATACATACATACATTACTTTAGTACCGTCGCTAATATTCTCTGGTTTTGTTTTTTCAAATAAAGATTTAAGTGAAGAAAAACCTATAAAAAAAGCTGAAGCAAAGAAAAATATCGATTGAGAAAAAATTGTTAAATCCTGCATTTTTTCATGCCCGAATCGATGATGATGATCAGGTGGTTGCAAAGCAAATCTTACAGCTATTAAATTAATAAAAGAGGATATTATATCAAGCATCGAGTCAATTAAAGAAGCAAGTATTGATTGTGAATCGGTAACAATCCAAGCATATAATTTTATACTTAAAATAATTAATGCCATAGTAACAGATAAATAAGATGCTGATTTTATTAATCGACTACAGCTATTAGTATCCATGACAAATCTTTCCAATTTACTTTTGTTAGTTTAACAAAGAAAATATAAAATTCAATGAGTTTTATACTTTACAAAATTCTAAAAACCATATACTTAATTAAATAATATATTAATTAAAGAGGATTTAATATGAAACTATTATCTAAAATTATGATTATAGCTCTTGTAGCTTTTATGTTACAAGCATGTACCGGTTCAGGCGGTATGAATAAGCAAGGTAGCGGTACGCTAATTGGCGGTACGGCAGGTGCGTTACTGGGTTCCCAGTTCGGTAAGGGTAAAGGACAGCTTATTGGAGTAGGTGCTGGAGCATTACTAGGTGCTATCCTTGGTAATCAAATTGGTGCAGGCATGGACGAGCAGGATAGAAGACTTGCAGAACTCACCTCGCAAAGAGCGTTAGAAACAACACCTAGCGGTACTAGCATAGAATGGCGTAATCCAGATAACGGTAATTACGGTTATGTAACACCTAGCAAAACTTATAAAAATAGCACTGGTCAATATTGCCGTGAGTACACTCAAACAGTTGTAATAGGTGGAAAACAGCAAAAAGCATACGGTAATGCATGTCGCCAACCTGATGGACAATGGCAAGTTGTAAATTGATAAGTAGTGCTATGTTATTCCCGTGAAAGCAGGAATTCAGAAAAAATTTAAAAAAGACTGGAACCCACTACAAGTTCGTGGGATGATACAAAAAACTGGATTCCAGCTTTCGCGGGAATAACATACACAACACTCATAGAGAGTAAATAATTATGACTTTTATAATAACAAGTATGGCACTTAAACATAATAACCATATTCCTGATAAATTCACTTGTAAAGGACAAAATGTTTCACCGCATTTAGAGTCGAATAATGCTCCTTCAGATACTAAAGCTTTTACACTTATCATGGATGATCTGGATGCACCGGTAGAAATAGCACCGCCGCACGATAAGGATCATTGGATAATATATACTGCTTTTATTAGTGAGCCTTCAGAAGGACAAATAGATAGCAATATTAAAATTTTAAATAATAGCTGGAAAGAAAAAAAATACGGTAGTTCTTGTCCGCCTACCGGTAAACCTCATCGTTATTTTTGCAAACTATACACTCTAAATGATTATCTTGAACTTGATGAGAATGCTAGCAAACAAGATTTAGTATTAGCTTTGCTAAAACAATTTACTTACCGATGCAGAACTAATAGGAATTTATTCCATAGATAAATAAATGGAAAAACCTATAATAGAGTTTCGTAACGTATCTAAAAAATTCGGTAATAAATTGCCGATAAATAACGTTAGTTTCACTGTCAGAAAAAATAACATTACTACTTTAATCGGACCTAACGGTGCAGGTAAAACTACCATAGTACGATTAATGCTTGGACTTGAAAAACCGACAAGTGGTGAGATCATAATAAATCCCAAATTAAAAATTGGATATGTACCGCAGAAGTTTGGGCTAAGCCCTGATTTACCTATCACAGTGAAAAAATTTTTAGATCTATTAGCACCAAATAACTTCAATAACAATATTAAAGAAATTAACTCGTTTATTGATTTAGAACATATAAAAGATCAAGAAATTTCTAAGCTCTCAGGAGGGCAGTTTCAGAAAGTGGTTCTTGCATGTTCAATAGTTAATAATCCCGACTTAATTATTTTAGATGAACCGTTGCAGTCTTTAGACGTAACGAGTCAACAAGAATTTTACTGGCTTATTAATATGATACGTAAAAAGATAAATATTACGGTTTTTATGATCTCGCACGATTTATTTACTGTAATAAAAAACTCTGATCAAGTGATATGCTTAAACAGTCACATATGCTGCAGCGGAATACCAAACAAAATAACTCCTAACTCTGAATTTTCAAATGCACTTTCTTCTCTAGGATTCTATACTCACTACCACGATCATAGGCATTAGACTTATTTCAAATATTGCTTTAAATATCTACCGGTATGACTATCGATGCATGTAGCAATGTCCGCAGGAGTACCGCATACAACTATCTTACCGCCTTTGTCACCACCTTCAGGACCGACATCAATAATATAATCTGCTGTTTTTATAACATCTAGATTATGCTCGATAACTAAAACGGTATTGCCCATATCAACAAGTTTATGTAACACTTTCAATAATTTATTAATATCGTCGATATGCAATCCTGTAGTCGGTTCATCAAGTATATAAAGCGTTTTACCGGTTGAACGTCTTGATAATTCTTTAGCAAGCTTAACACGCTGTGCCTCACCGCCTGACAGAGTAGTAGCAGATTGACCGATTTTAATATAGCCAAGTCCGACCTCATTTAAGGTAATTAGTTTTTCGTAGATTAACGGGATTTTTGCAAAAAATTGCATCGCATCTTCTACCGTCATCATTAATATATCGGCAATTGATTTACCTTTATATCTTATTTCAAGCGTTTCTCTATTATATCTGTGACCATTACAAATATCACATTTTACATATACGTCAGGTAAAAAATGCATCTCTATTTTAATTAGCCCGTCACCTTGACATGCTTCGCATCTACCACCTTTAACGTTAAACGAAAATCTACCTACTTTATATCCTCTCGCTTTTGATTCAGGTAATTCTACAAACCAATCTCTAATATGAGTAAATGCACCTGTATAAGTCGCAGGATTTGAACGAGGAGTTCTACCTATTGGAGATTGATTAATATCGATAATTTTATCAATATATTCAAGCCCTTTCAACTCTCTATATTTTCCAGGCAATACTTTACTAGTTGGTTCTAAATGCTTTAAAGCTGCTTTATATAGAGTATGAATCATCAAGCTTGATTTACCGCTTCCCGATACTCCTGTTATAGCAGTAAACGTACCAAGTGGAATTTTGATATCAACATTATCTAAATTATTAGAAACCGCTCCAAGTAGTTCGATGGCCCTATTATCATGCCCTAATCGTGTTTCAGAAGGTACTTTAATTGTTTGACGACCGCTTAGATACCTACCTGTAATACTTGCTTCAAAATTCTTTATTTCTTCAGCATTCCCTTCCGCAATAACACGTCCACCGTGAATACCGGCTCCTGGTCCTATATCAATAATATGATCTGCTTCATACATTGTTTCTTCATCATGCTCAACTACCAAAACGGTATTACCTATATCTCTAAGCCTTTTTAGTGTCTCAATTAATCTTGTATTATCTCGTTGATGAAGACCGATAGACGGCTCATCAAGTACATATAAAACACCGCTAAGTCCTGAACCTATTTGAGATGCAAGACGAATACGTTGACTTTCCCCTCCTGATAAAGTACCTGCTTCTCGCGATAACGTTAGATAATCAAGCCCGACATTCATAAGAAATTTTAATCTCTCGGTAATTTCTTTAAGTATACGCTCGGCAATAAATAATTGCTTTTTATTTAATTTTTCTTCTAAGTTACTAAACCATTTTTGCAAGGCTGCAATACTCATACCTGCTACTTCGCCTATATGAAGATTTGCTATTTTAACGCATAATGCTTCGTCTTTTAATCTATATCCGTTACAAGCAGTACATTTATGTTCTGACTTAAACTTAGCAAGTTCTTCTTTAATTAAAACTGATTCTATAGTACGATCCTTTTCTTGTAAACTTGGTATTATACCAGCAAAAGGTTGTTTTATTATTTGTGTTTTAGAACCATCGTGAAACTCAAATTTTATTGTTTCTTCTCCCGAACCTTCAAATAAAATGTCCTTAACATTTTGTGATAAACTGACAAAAGGTACTTCAATAGAAAATTTATAATGATCGGCAAGAGCCTTTAATGTCTCTAGGATAAATTTAGACGATGTACTACCCCAAGGTACTATTGCACCGTCTTTAATAGATATTCTGTGATCTGGAACAATCAAGTCTCTATCAAAAAAAAATTCCTTACCTATGCCTTCACATTTAGGGCATGCTCCAAAAGGGCTATTAAAAGAAAAGATTCGAGGTTCTATTTCAGTAAGCTGAAAACCAGATACCGGACAAGAATATTTCTCGGAAAAAGTAATACGCTGATTTTTTTCAAACTCGGTCTTAACTGCTGGCGGCAATTCTACAATTTCTAAATAAGTAATACCATCGGCAAGTTTTAAGGAACTCTCTAAGCTATCTGCAAGCCTATTACCTAAATTTTCGTCTAGAACTATTCTATCAACGATTACTTCTATATTATGTTTCTTATTTTTATCAAGTTTCGGTAAATCATCAATTTCACAAACTTCCTCGTTAACTATTAATTTCTGAAAACCTTGCTTTTTCAGATTCATAATTTCACGCTTGAACTCACCCTTATATCCTCTAACAATAGGAGCGAGCAAATATATTTTCGTACCTTTAGGTAATTCATTAATTATATCTACCATCTCTGAAACTGTTTGGCTATGTATAGGAAGACCCGTTGCTGGAGAGTAAGGAATACCCACCCTTGCATATAATAACCTAAGATAATCGTAAATTTCCGTTATAGTTCCGACCGTAGAACGTGGATTTTTAGAAGTAGTTTTTTGGTCAATTGCAATAGCAGGTGATAATCCGGAAATAGATTCCACATTCGGTTTATTTTGTAAATGTAAGAATTGCCTTGCATATGAAGATAAACTTTCAACATATCGCCTTTGTCCTTCTGCATAAATAGTATCAAACGCTAAAGAAGACTTGCCTGAACCGCTAAGGCCGGTGATAACAACAAATTTATTCCTTGGAATATCAACATTTATATTTTTTAGATTATGCTCTTTAGCACCGCGTACCTTAATATATTCTTGGTTCATAATCACTGCACTACAAAATTTTTTGAGAATTTTTAAAAAAACCTATAGTATTATAGGCTCTTTTATTTTATTATTGCAATAATAATATTTTAAAATAGGTAGTAATCTATGGCAGGTAGTTTAAATAAAGTAATATTAATAGGTAATGTAGGGCGTGATCCTGAAATTAGAACTACGGGAGAAGGAAAAAAAATCATTAATCTTTCCTTAGCAACAACCGAAACTTGGAAAGATCGCGTCACCGGTGAACGAAAAGAACGAACTGAATGGCATAGAGTAGTGATCTTTAGTGAAGGGTTAGTATCTGTTGTAGAACGCTATGTTACAAAAGGTAGTAAATTATATATTGAAGGTTCATTACAAACACGTAAGTGGAATGATAATTCAGGTCAAGAAAAATATACTACGGAAGTTGTGTTACAAAACTTTAATGCACAATTAATATTATTAGATAGTAAAAACTCTAATAATCATACTCAAGATTCAGGACATAACGAATATAAATATCCTGAAACTAAAAATCATTCCTTTGATCATAGTGACTTAGACGACGAAATACCGTTTTAATCAAAATCGTCATGAAAAATTTTATTTGGGCAATAATATTTTTAATACCAATATTGCTTTTAGGGTGTTCTACTACTCATGATGTAGCTAGTAGGGTAAAGCATTCACAAGATATAGCAACTCAAAATAATTTTCAGATGCAGCTAGTAAACGGAGGTGATTTTACTCTTACGACTTATCAGCGTATTACCAACCGTAACTTACCTTTTGTATTCTATATTGAAGGGGATGGGCATATTGCAGATGGATCCACTAATTCTGATAATCCTACTCCTATTAATCCGATGCTCTTGAAGCTTGCTACAATCGACAAAAGACCGAATGTCGTTTATATAGCAAGACCTTGTCAATATACGCCTTTAGAAATAAACCCAAAATGCATTAGTGATTATTGGTTAGATAAAAGAATGGGGCAAGAAGTCGTAGATTCAATTAACAATGTCATAAATATTATTAATAACGGACAAAAATTTAGCTTAGTCGGTTTTTCAGGTGGTGGTGGACTTACAATATTGATTGCTAGTCAAAATAGTAATGTGAAAGATATTATAACGATTGCCGGTAATTTAGATACTAAAAAGTTTGATAAATATCATAATGATCGTGGTTACTTGGTTAAATCATTAAACCCAATAAATTATGCAAAGCAGGTTAATAATATCCCGCAATTACATCTTGCCGGCATGGATGACAAAAGAGTTCCGCCTTTCATAACAGAACTTTACGTAAAAACAAGCAGCTCACCGTGTGTAAAAAAGCAAACTTTTCCTAATATTTCTCACGCAAAAGGTTGGGATAAAGTTTGGTCTAATATATTAGATATTCCTCTGATTTGTGATAATTATTATTTGAATTCAGAATAATCATCACAGCGAAAAGAAACAGATGTTGTTGCATGGTTCTAAAAAGCGTTCTATGTCATTCGTAGCTAAAAGCGGGAATCTATTCGCTAAAAAGTATAAATATAATGACATAGAAGCGCTAGGCTACTACAAACTATGCTTTTTAGGCAATATCTCATACAAGGCGAAATCTCGACTTTTATATGAAACAGTATAAGTTTTTTACAATTTAATTTTTTATACAAAAATTATGCTAGGCTACGAAAAAGAACAAAGAAGCTTAACTAAAAGAGCAGAAATAAGTTGTAGGGTTGTTATCTGTAGGAACCTTATTGGAATATTTTGATCTTATGCTGTATGTCATATATGTCTGTACTTCTTAATGAGTTTTTTTCCAAAAGCTGATACTTATGCTACTGCTCTTTACTCTAGCAGCTTTATGTGCTACTTTTACCTTTAGACCTTTAGGGGCAGTCGTTTTTAGATATTTAGGCAACACATATGGGCGTAGTTATAATAATAACTATGATATTGCTACTTCGTATATAGTAATAGCATTACTTCCTATTTAAAATGGAATTGGTATACTAATAATAGTATGTAGAATTGTTTAGGAGGAAAAATAATAGGAACAGAAGTTTATTTAGCCGAGTTTTACTAAACACCCAATACAATATCCTATTGTAGCCTTAGATACGGTTTTCACTACTGTAGAACTTTTGCAGCTTTAGGGATTGCTAAATTGTGACTTCTTATGGCTTGAATTGGCGTTATACATTTGGTATTGGGTACCATTATTGCTGTTGTAGGAGAACATTATCGAGAACCGCATGATGAAAAACTCCTGAATTTGCTAATGCAAAGTTTAAAAGCTAATAGAGATTAATAAGTATTAGAAAATAATCCTATTTGGAAAGAAAAATTAGTTATTTTTCATTTTAGCAACTATAATCCTAGTATATTGGTTTGTACAGTTACAAACTTATCAAAAAATGAAAAATGGTGCACCCTAAAGGATTCGAACCTCTGACCCACAGATTAGAAATCTGTTGCTCTATCCAGCTGAGCTAAGGGTGCTGAACATTTACGGTAACTTTATATCAGTTTAAGCAAAATTTTTCAAGGATTCTTTTTTTAGAAATAATAAGCAAATGTGATAAAAAATATTCATGGATAAGTTCTACAACTACAATTCTTCTTCAAATCAGGCTTTACTTAATCTTAAAGTAAAGCCTGATTCTAAACAGAATCTAATTAGCGATTTTGTAATTATTAACAATCTTCCGTATCTAAAATTATTTATAAAAACTGCACCTGAGCAAGGTAAAGCTAATGAAGAAATTATAAATTACCTAGCAAAAGCATGGAAATTATCACGCAGTAATATCGAAATTATTAAAGGTCATACCCATAGCTTAAAAACGATCTTGATAAAAAATATTGATGAAGACTATTTAAATTCGATTATTAATTCCTATATTAAGTAAGAAAATGTTGTAGTTAGACTTTCGATATCATTCCCGCATAGGCGAATCCAGGAAAACAACATTAATATTGGTACAAAATTACACCTAACGGAAATGATATTAAGAGTATTTACCAAGCTATACAACAAAGCTTAAATTTCCTTAAAATGAGGGAAAAATAATTTATAAATTGGTTTAATATGACACAAGAAAAGAAAAAGTTTGATGCCGAGGTTGGCAAGATTTTAAATTTAATGATTCATTCTCTTTATAGTAATAAAGAAATTTTTATGAGAGAGTTAATTTCCAATGCTTCAGATGCTTGCGATAAACTACGTTATTTATCTCAAAGTAATAATACATTAGTAGCAGGAGATAGTAACTTTAAAATTACTGTTAAAATTGATAAGAATAACGGACAAATTATTATTCGTGATAATGGTATAGGCATGAATAAAGAGGATTTAATCGAGAACCTTGGTACCATTGCAAGATCAGGGACAGCAAATTTCCTTAAAAACTTATCTGGTGATTCTAAAAAAGATAATATGCTAATCGGTCAATTTGGCGTTGGGTTTTATTCAAGCTTTATGGTAGCCGATAAAGTGACTGTAACTTCAAGAAAAGCAGGAGAAGATAAAGTCTATGTTTGGGAATCAGATGGACTTGGTGAATATATTGTCTCAAATTCAGGTAAAGAATTCACAAGAGGTACAGCAATCGTTTTAAATATCAAAAAGGAAGAAGATAATTTCCTTGATCATTTCAGGTTAAAGCATATTGTTAAAAGCTATTCCGATCACATAGCAGTACCAATATATTTCTTTGATGAGAACGGCAACAGTGAAATACAATTAAATTCTGCATCTGCATTATGGACAAGACCAAAATTAGAAATTACGGAAGAACAATATAAAGAATTTTATAAAAGCTTATCTTACACCATAGATGATCCGTGGATTACTCTGCATAATAAAAACGAGGGTGCTATAGAATTTACTAACCTACTTTTCATTCCCTCAAGTAAAACATTTGATTTATTCCATCCTGATCGTAAAAGGCGAGTAAAATTATATATCAAAAGAGTATTTATTTCTGATGAGAATATTGATTTAATTCCGTCATATTTAAGATTTTTACGAGGTGTGGTTGATTCAGAAGATTTACCGCTAAATATTAGCCGTGAATCCCTACAGCATAATAGCATACTTGACAAAATCAAAAATGCTATTACAAAAAGAGTGCTTGCTGAACTTAAGAAAAAGAAAGAAGAATCACCTGAAGATTATAATAAGTTCTGGTCTAATTTCGGCGGTGCTTTAAAAGAAGGATTATGTGAGTCTACTACCGATCATGAAAAATTATTAGAGGTATGTATATTCAGAAGTGCCTTGCATAATAAAATGATCAGCCTTGACGAATATATAGCGAATTTTAAAGAAGGGCAAAATACTATATATTACTTAAGCGGTGATAATCCCGATAAATTACTTTCAAGCCCGCAAATTGAAGGATTGTTGAGTAAAAATATTGATGTATTACTTTTCACCGATACTGTTGATGATTTTTGGGTAAATGTTAATAGCGAATATAAAGGGCATGCTATTAAATCTGCTACTAGAAGTGATATCGATGTAGAACAAACTACTTCATCGTCTGAGGAAAAAAATACAGATAGTAAAAAATCCGATGATGAATATAAATTGCTAACCGATTATTTTAAAGAGACACTAGGGGATTTAGTTAAGGATGTTAAGATATCCAAAAAACTTACTTCAAGCCCTGCTTGTCTTGCAGTAAGCGAATCTGCTATGGATATTCGTATGGAGAGGTTTTTAATAGAGCAAAAGCAAATAGCTAATGCCTCCGCTAAAAATTTAGAGCTAAATCCTAAAAATAAAATTATAGAGAAAATCTTTAACGACTTAAAAGCAAATAATAAAAATAATAAAGAGCTAGTTAATCTAATATTTGATCAAGCCTGTATTTTAGAGGGCGAACCTGTCGCTGATACTGGTGCGTTTTCAAAAAGATTAAACGATATTGTACAAAAAGCCATATTATCACTTTAAACTTCTTAAATTTTAATGTAAAATGCTTGCAAATGTAAAATCCGTTGTCACCCCGCAACTTGATCACAGGATCTAGTAGCAATAATAATATTTTTTATTGTTTTTATATATACCGTGTTCAAGTCATGGTATGACACACAGTGTGTTTTACAATTCATGTAAAAAATTTCTAACAAACCATATAGTTCTAATGTTTTATTACGATACTATATTTAGCAAATATATAGATAAGATCAAAAGCGAGGGAAGATATCGAGAATTTAAAGCTTTAAAAAGACAAGCAGATAATTTTCCTTTTGCAGAACATGAAGATAAACAAATAGTCATGTGGTGCATTAATGACTATTTGGGTATGAGTAAACATACAAAAGTAATGCAAGCTTCTATAGATGCTTTACTGAAATACGGTTTTGGATCAGGCGGAACACGTAATATTGGCGGTAATCATACTGCCATTCTTGAACTTGAAAAAGAGCTTGCAAGTTTACACAATAAAGAAGCAGCTTTAGTTTTTACATCCGGTTTTGTTGCAAATGATACAACACTTGGAAGCCTTGCTAAAATCATACCGGATATAGTATTTTTCTCCGATGAGCTAAATCATGCATCAATAATTGCAGGAATTACAAGTTCAAGAGCCGAGAAATATATATATACTCATTTAGACGTTAAGCATTTAGAAGAGCTTCTGCAATCAGTCGATATTAATAGGCCGAAAATTATTGTTTTTGAATCAGTTTACTCTATGGATGGGTTCTTCTCACCTATCAAAGATATAATTAACTTAGCAAAAAAATATAACGCTTTAACCTTTATCGACGAAGTTCATACGGTTGGTTTATACGGTAAGCATGGCGGGGGCATTACAGAACTTTTTAATTATAGTAATCAAATCGATATTATTCAAGGTACACTTGCCAAAGCCTATGGCACTATCGGAGGTTATATCACAAGCAATCATAATTTAGTCGATGCTATAAGACTAACTGCCTCAGGATTTATTTTTACTACTTCACTTCCACCAGTAATTTCTACCGCTGCAACACATAGTATTAGACATCTTAAAGAATCGAATGAAGAGCGAATAAAATATCAAGAAGTAGTTGCAAAACTTAAAAACTCTTTTGAACGTTTTAGTATACCTTATTTGAAAAATGAGAGTCATATAGTACCGATAATTATCGGCGATCCGATCAAAGCAGCTAAAGCCTCAAATATGTTACTTAATAAATATGGCATTTATGTTCAACATATAAATTTTCCAACTGTACCACGTGGTACAGAACGCTTAAGGATCATTGCAACCCCTGCCCATACCGATGAAATGATCAATGATTTATCTGTAGCTTTAGTCAAGGTATTTGCCGAGCTTGGTATATAATTGTTGTCTACAAAAGAACTTAACAAAAAAGTAAGTTTGAATCTTATTACTTAATAAGCTTGTATTCTCTATTCCTGTAAAATAAAAATTTGTGATACAAATATCAACTTGGAAAAGAGTAATCGGTCTGTAAGCCAAGGAGCGGAGCGTATAATAAATGTTCAGCATTCCAGGACTTACAAAGACATTGTCACCAATTTTTCAAGTTCATCGAGTATATAAAAACTATTGCATATTTAAGCTCTTTGATTTATTTTGATTAGTAAACTATAATAGAATTAATGGACTATATAAAATGGGAATTACCGTATTAAAAAATGAAGGATTGGATTTTCATGCAAAAATCTCTACTCCTTTAAGTGAGATAGATGACGATATGCAAAAAGAATTGCTTGATTTAACCAAAAAAGTTAAAATAGCAGGTTTTAGAGCTGGTAAAGTACCAGTTTCAATTGTTAAGAAAAAATATGGTACTTCCATCAGGAATGATATAATAGAAAGAAGAATTAACCATTGGGTAAATCACGTTATTAAAGAGCATAATCTAAATATAATTGGTAGACCCAAAATTGAAGAATTACAAAATGAACCCGATAAAGCTTTAGAATTTACCGTAAAAATAGAGATATTACCTAAAATTACTATTCCAGATTTAAAGAAAATCTCACTAGATCGTCCAAAATTAGAAGTAAAACCTAAAGATGTTGAAGAACAACTAGAAAAGCTTGCTACATTAACAAAAAGTTATACCAAAGAAAGTAAAGTAACAATAAAGGATGGAGATCAGGTTACTATTGATGCAATTGGGTATATTAAAGATAAAACTTTTGACGGTGGTAAATTAAATGATTTAAAGGTAGTAATAGGTAGTAATACACTTATTCCCGGTTTTGAGAAGCAATTAATAGGTTCTAAAACAGGTAGTGAAATAGATGTTAATGTTACTTTTCCTGAAAATTACCATGCTAAAGATTTAGCAGGTAAAGATGCTCGTTTTGTAGTACAAATTAAAGCAGTACATACTTCAGAACCTACACTTATTGATGACGAATTTGCTAAAAAATTCCAAAGTAATAACCTTGAAGAATTGCGTACACATTTTGCTAAACAAATAGAGAATGAGTCGGAAGAAGCTATTAATACTATAATGAAAATGAACTTATTTGATAAGTTAGAAAAATTGTTAGATTTTGATGTACCGGAATCTTTATTAGAGCAAGAAAAAAATATTTTAAAGTCAGAGACTGATAAAGATGAATCATTATTAAAAGATAAATCCTCTAAAGAAATAACAGAATATTATAATAAATTAGCATTACGCCGTGTGCGCATAGGTTTATTACTTGCTGAATATGCAAAATCTAAAAATTTGCAATTGGAACCTGATGATTTTAAAAAAGTTATTATACAACAAGCACGTAATTTTCCAGGGCAGGAAAATATGATTTTTGATTTTTATAAAAATAATCCTAAAGCAATTGAGGCACTTAAAGGCACTGCTTTAGAAGATAAAGTTGTACAATATATCTTTAATAACGAAATAAAGCTTAAAGAAAAGAAATATACTAAGGAAGAACTAGAGAAATATCTAGAAGAAGAAGAGCAACGTATTACTTTGATTTAAAGTTTGCCAATCGTCTCATTGCGTGCAACTATATGGTTTGTTGCATAGATCGATTTTTTTATTGTCATCCCCTCGAGCTTGTAGCGAGACCTAGGTTAAAATACTAAAATTACTGGTATTTTTTATTGTTTTTTGGATCCCGTGGTCAAGTCACGGTATGACACCATGTACATTTTTCGATCCACACAACAATACCTCCTCGCTAGGTAATATTACTCCTGATTTTTTATAACCTCTAAAGCAAGTTTGACTATTTTATTTACTCCGATATTAGTATAGGTAGAGATAGGAAAAACTTCTTTATTAGTAACTTTCCGCAACTTATTTATTTTGTCCTGTATTTCCTCATCGGTCAGAACATCACATTTATTAAGACATATGATTTCGATTTTGTTTTTTAGATAATCGGAATATGATTCAAGTTCAAAACGTACTGTATTATAATCTGCAACTACATCATTACTAGAGCCGTCTATTAAATGTATTAATACACGACATCTCTCTATATGTTTTAAGAATTTATCACCAAGACCATGACCTTGATGAGCTCCCTCAATTAAGCCTGGAATATCAGCTATAACAAACTCTTCGTCATCAACATATACCACTCCAAGATTTGGTACTAAAGTAGTAAATGGATAATCGGCAATTTTAGGCTTAGCAGCAGTGACAACTGATAAAAAAGTAGATTTACCAGCATTTGGAAGACCCACAAATCCAACATCAGAGAGAAGTTTTAAGCTTAAATGAATCCACATTTCTTTGGCAACCTCTCCTTCTGTACGCTTCCTAGGAGCTTGATTAACCGATGTTTTAAAATGGCTATTACCAAGACCGCCGCTTCCTCCTTTAATTATTTCAAAGCTTTGATCATCCTCAATAAAGTCATACAATAATATATTACCATCTTCTGAAAAGATTTGTGTACCAATTGGAACATCAAGAACTAACGGTTTTCCTGATTTGCCGCTTCTATTTGAACCTTGACCATTTTTGCCGTTTTCAGCGGTAAAATGCTGTTTATATCGATAATTTACTAGCGTATTAAGATGGTGATTACTTCTAAAAATAACACTACCGCCATGCCCTCCGTCACCTCCGTCCGGTCCTCCTCGGTCAATAAATTTTTCACGATGGAAACTAACGCAACCATTACCGCCGTTTCCACCTTTTATATATATTTTAACTTCATCAATAAAATTCATTTTATTTTCTTGTTATTCGTATAAATTTTTATTATGTCCAATATACATTTAATGTAAAATTACTTACTTCATTGTTATCATCTTCTAAAGGATCAACAGGAGTTAATTTATCTAATGGTATTCATCCTTTATATTTATCGCTGATAAACTCAAATATAACAGTCAATAGTTTTGGCTTCTATACACAATATAGCCAAGCGGTACTTCTTTACCTTTTGGTAAAATTTAATCTTCTATGATTTCATAAAATTCTAGTTTTTAAAATACGCTTTTACTTTGTTAGATAAGTTTTATTTCTCAATAGTAGAATGAATAGGTTTTAAATTTTTACAAGTCATTTTCTCTCTCGAATACCCTTATACTCTCTATGTACATAACCGGTATAAAGCTGTCTCGGTCTACTGATTTTTTGTTCAGGGTCTTCGTGCATTTCTTTCCACTGTGCCATCCAGCCTACGGTTCTTGCTATTGCAAAAAGCACTGTGAACATTTGTGACGGTATACCCATAGCTTTATAGATAATACCCGAATAAAAATCAACATTTGGATATAATTTTCTCTCAATAAAATATTCATCTTTAAGAGCAATAGCTTCAAGTTCTATTGCTATTTGTAAGAGAGGATTGTTTTCTAGCTGTCCGAGTTCCTTTAATACTTCGTTACAAGTTTCTTTAAGTACTGCAGCACGTGGGTCATAGTTTTTATAGACACGATGACCGAAGCCCATTAACCTAAATGGGTCATCTTTATCTTTAGCTTTAGCTATATATTTAGGGATATTCTCAGAACTACCAATTTCTTTAAGCATATTTATTACCGCTTCATTAGCCCCGCCGTGAGCAGGGCCCCAAAGTGAGGCAATACCTGTACTAATACAAGCAAAAGGATTAGCTCCGGATGAGCCAGCAATTCTTACTGTTGAGGTAGAAGCATTCTGCTCATGGTCGGCATGCAGAATAAATATCTTATTAAGAGCATTTTTTATTACCGGATTTACTTCATATTTCATACAAGGCGTTGCAAACATCATGTGTAAGAAATTTTCGGTAAAATCTAAGGAATTATCAGGGTAAATAAAAGGTTGTCCTATAGAATATTTATAAGACATTGCAGCCATAGTCGGTATCTTAGCAATCATTCTAATAGCGGTAAGTTCGTAGTCTGCTTCCTTAAAATTCAATAAATCAGGATAAAATGCTGATAGAGAACCGACAGCCGCAAGCATAATAGCCATAGGATGAGAAGAGCTACAAAATGTTTGAAACAGATAATGTAGTCGTTCATTCACTAATGAATGAACAGCGACTTTTTTAGTAAAATTATTATACTGCTCACTACTTGGTAATTCTCCGTAAATCAATAAATATGCTACCTCTAAAAAATCACTTTTTTCGGCTAAATCCTTAATATCATATCCTCGATATCGTAGGATTCCTTTATCACCGTCTATGTAGGTTATTGTAGATCTACAAGAAGCAGTAGACATAAAGCCAGGGTCGTAAGTAAAGCAATCAGCTTCCGAAGAGACCCTACTTATATCAATTACATCCTCACCTATACTTGCTTTAAGTATAGGTAATTTAAATATTTTTCCTCTGATTTTTAATTCGACAAATTCTGAATCATTATTATTTTCATTGGTCATATATGCTATACCTTATTTTATACATCAGTAAGTATAACCATACTTTAAGGAAATTAGAAATAAATTATGATCTATGAGGATTTAAAATTTTTTATATTGTAATTTTAAACGTACAACTTTATTTGTTAAATCTTCACGTCTTCCCATACTTAGATTAACAGCTAATTTACAAAAAGCTTGCTCGAAATATTCTATTACCTTTTTTCAGCTAACCTATATATTAAAGTCAAATATCTTTGATGACGTTATAAATGATAAGATTTCTAAGAAGCTTTTAGATTTTACACATCTTGTTGAGCTTGCAAGGTTAATGAAAAATTATAATTAGACATTAGAGTTTAACTGCTCTTTGCAAAAATTTTTAATATTTTGTAAAGCTTTCTTTCCAGGAATTAATTTAGCTTCAGCAGCTTGGTCTAATAAACCAACTTGAATTTCTTGATTAAACCACTTTTCATAGTTTGCAAACTGAGTGTTTTGAGAAAAATTTTCAGATTTAACCATTAAACGCAAGTGTTACTCTTATGACTTCGCGTAAAGAATGGTAAAAGTCACTTTCTACCTATTTATTTATTTACATATTTTTCAAGTTCAGAGGTTAAAGAAATATTTATATATTACCTTAAAAATAACAATAATTGATATTAGCATAAC
Source organism: Rickettsia canadensis str. McKiel (assembly GCF_000014345.1). NCBI lineage: Bacteria > Pseudomonadati > Pseudomonadota > Alphaproteobacteria > Rickettsiales > Rickettsiaceae > Rickettsia > Rickettsia canadensis. The sequence continues at coordinate 1,112,943 of NC_009879.1, forward strand.
ATTATTATTTATTATGTTACTATAAGAAAGTTTAGACAATCTTTTTATATAATTTATAACTATAAACTAACACTTAATAAATTTATTTAAAGCTTTTCTAACTATTCCATTTATAACCATGTTACATAGCATAATAAAAGCTCCATCTTTATGCAATTGAGGCTATAAAACTATCTTTAAACGGTTTATCGGAAGTTTTACCAACTATTGCAATCTTTTAAGTAACTATCTATAATGAAATGATTTTATTAAAGTTTTAGCATCAAATGCTTAGTAAGTTAATGCTACTTTACCAAAAAATCATTCTTCTAACATATTAAAATGCACTACTAAATAACCTTTATAAATCATAAAATCGGTTTTTACCATATTAGTCCCTATTTTTTCATTATCATGTGCCGTGACTTGATCATGGCATTTAGTTTAAAATGCCAAAACGATGCATACTTTTTAGTTGTATTTTTGGATACCTCAGGTACAAGCCACGGTATGATCTAGAACACGTTTTTCAATCCACCTAACAATGCTTCTAGCTAACTAGACATAATATTCTGAACGTTTACACACTACTACTTCTAATTTCAAAAAATATATTTACTAATACAAAACAATTAAAATTAGTTGCTTAAAACATGAGATTTTAAAATCAATTAAGAATGAGTTTATTATTTACTAAATACTCCTTAATCTTTAGTAAATCATACCATGAGGTACGTTTTTGCATAGGGTGGCGTAGTAGATAGGCAGGGTGGAAGATTGTAGTAGTTTGAATGGGTGAAGATAAATATTTATTGGTATAAAAATAATATTCTTGTCTAATTTTAGTAATACCCGAATTTTTTCCAAGTAAGCTAGTTGCAGCCGTACTACCGACTAAGATAATTAATTTGGGATTAATGAGGGCAATATGCTTCTCAACAAATGGTCTACAAATATCGACTTCTTCGAGTGTAGGTTGTCTATTAGCAGGAGGACGCCAAAATACTGTATTAGTAATATAAGCGTTATTTTTCCGTGAAATTCCGATACTATGTAGCATATTATCAAGTAAATTACCGCTTTCACCGCAAAAAGGTATACCTTTTAAATCTTCAGTACTTCCTGGAGCTTCACCTATTAACATAACTTGAGCTTTCTGATTACCGTCACCAAAAACGGTATTAGTAGAAAATTTCTTAAGTTTACAGCCATTAAAATTTAGTAGAGATTCTCTTAGTTCTTCTATATTATTAACTTTGTCGGCAAGAGATCTTGCTAAACTAATATTAGTATGCATTTTATCGGTATCTACTTCAAGAATTTTATCAATTGTTTTACGTGGCATAGGATTAATTTGATTGTTTTCTTGAGGTTTATCAAAATTTAATTTTTGTGGCTGTGTAGAGCAGTAATATTCAACACCGATTGCACTTAACCATTTAAGCGTATTATTCATTATCTTAAAATAAAATATGTTAAAACATTCCGTACCGCACGAACTAAACGGCATAAGACTTGATAAAGCTCTATCATTACTTCTTAAAAATGTTTCAAGGAATCAAATCCAAAAAGCTGTTAAAGATTCGCAAGTACTAGTTAATGATATAATTATTTCTGATCCTGATGTTTTGGTCAAGGAGAATGATATCATATTATTTTCTTTTAAAGAACCTGAAGAACTAAAAATTGAGGCAGCAAATATAGCACTTGATATAATCTATGAAAATGATGATCTAATTGTAATTAATAAAGCTGCAGGTATGACGGTACACCCAGGGCTAGGTCATCATAATGATACACTTGTTAATGCTTTATTACACTACACGAAGAATTTATCAGATATTGGTTCATCAGAAAGACCTGGAATAGTGCATCGTTTAGATAAAGATACTACAGGCTTGATGGTAGTTGCTAAAAATAATAAAGCACATATGCTACTTGCAAATCAGATAGAGCAAAGACAGGTAATACGGAAGTACAAAGCGTTAATTTGGGGAGTAATTAATCCGCTAGAAGGAGTGATTCAGAATAATATAGGTCGCAGCCGAAGTGATCGACAAAAAATGACCATATTAAAATACGGCGGTAAAGAAGCCGTGACACATTATAAAACTCTAGAATTGTTTTACGGTGGCACTATTAGTATGGTGGAATGCAAGCTTAACACGGGTAGAACTCATCAAATCAGGGTACAGCTAAGCCATTTAAAGCATTCAGTAGTCGGTGATCAAACTTATGGCAATAACGACCGAAAAGTTGCTCATTCCCCACCTGAATTAAAAGCAAAATTAATTGATTTTAAACGCCAAGCTCTGCATTCTTGGTACTTAAGTTTTACTAATCCAACTAGTAATAAGATTATGGAATTTTCTTGTAAGCTGCCAAGGGATATGGAAGAAATAATTTCGCTTGATGTCATTCCTGCAAAAGCAGGAACCTATGGACAATAAGTATCGACCCACGACTTGATTACGTGGTCTAATGAATTAGATACTACGCTCAAGGAGCTAGATAACAACTCAATAATTTAATATTTTACTATTCATGCAATACTCCATAAAAGAAACTCTCAGTGACGCAACAGATAAATTAAATAAAATAGGCATCAATTCATCGCAATTAGAAGCACGCATCTTACTACAGCATGTTATAAACACACCGCTTCAATATTTGCTTATCAAGCTTGATGAACAATTAAATCAGTCAGAGATAGAAGCTTTTGAAAAATTGTTAGAGAGAAGATTAAAGCATGAACCGATAGCATATATTATAGGTGTAAAAGAATTTTACTCACGTGAATTTATCGTTAATAAACATGTATTAATTCCAAGAGGCGATACTGAATTGTTGGTTGATATTGTAGTAGCATTGGTAAAGAGATGTCATTACCGCGAAAGCAGGAATCCAGTAAATCACTATATGGATACCTGCCTACGCGGGTATGACACTAGACTACAGACTAACAATATAAAAATCCTAGAACTTGGTACAGGTAGCGGTTGCATCGCTATCAGCCTATTATGTGAGTTACCAAATGCTAATGTAATTGCGACTGATATAAGCCTTGATGCAATAGAAGTTGCTAGAAACAATGCTCTAAAACATCACGTAACAGATCACATTCAGATTATTCACAGTAATTGGTTTGAGAATATTGAGAATCAGAAATTTGATTTTATTGTTAGCAACCCGCCATATATATCGAATACCGAAAAATCAGAGATGGCAATTGAAACAATAAATTATGAACCTCATCTTGCATTATTTGCCGAAGAAAATGGCTTACAGAGTTATAAAACAATTGCCGAAAATGCAAAAAAATTCTTGAAACAAAACGGTAAGTTGGCATTAGAGATAGGGTTTAAACAGAAAGAAACGGTAATTCAAATTTTCTTAGATCAAGGATATAATCTTGAAAACGTTTATAAGGATCTACAAGGTTACAGTAGGGTAATATTATTTTCTCCTATTAACTTAAATCGTTCATGTGCAAGACGTATCGGTAAAAGCCTATAAAGCTTGCAACAAAATATGTTAGATAAAGAACTACCGAAATATTTTTTTAAAAGAAAAGCTTATTAATGAAAAACTTAAAGTATTTATAGAAATTGGCTTTGGTATATGTGAGCATTTCATTACATTAACCAAGTTAAAATGAATCCTAATGCACTTTTTTTGGGGTAAAGGTATATTTAAACAGCAAATGCTTTAAGCTTGAAGGCGAGCAGAATATCACAAATTTTTTATTATTCCCCAATAATCTAGAAAATTTTTATATTAAATGATCTACCTAATAATAACCTTGAAAGCATTTATATTTTATTTCCTAATCCATACCCATAGGCAAAAAATAAGCAAAAAAAGAAACACATTTTTAATAAAGAGCGTATTAAGCTTTTGCAAGATAAGCTAAAAGATAACAGTAATTTAGTATTTGCTTCCGATATTGAAAGTTATTTTTTGAAGTAATATAATTATAGAGTAAAATGGTAAAATTATAAATAAAAATGATTATCTAAAACCTCATGATAATCATATAATTACCAAATATCATCAAAAAGCTATTAAGACGCATAGAACACTGAAATTTATAATTTTGCAGCACGTTTCAATCTGTCATTAATTGCAGCTCCGATATTTACAGAAGGCACTGGAGCAACTGCAATATATTCTATATCATGACTAGCAGCATAATCGTCAAGTATTCTTAAATATGCATAAAGATTTGCAGCAGCTTCTATAAGGTCACCTTTGGGGCTTAGATTTAACAAGAATCTTCCCTTAAGGTTTCTATTGCCAAAATTTAATCCAATTTCTTTATCCTCTAAATTTGTAGCATTTAATCTAATTGGTACTTTTGGCGAATAGTGTTTTGCAAGCATTCCAGGAGCTTTTATAGTACTTGTTTCTGAAGCTTTTAAAATTTCTATACCAAACGTTTTTTCTAGAACTTCAGACATTATAAACCCTTCTCTAAGAAGAGTAGGAGTAGCGGTTGTAGTATCAATTATAGTTGACTCTAGCCCATATTCAGATTGATAAATTTCAGGGGCTAAAATAAAAATTTCTTCATTATCCTTAAAATGTTTTGTAACATGCTCGGCGTTAGTTGGACTAATATAGTTTGAGGGGTTAGCACTTGGGGCTGCTATAGGCTTACCTGATTGTCTAATAAGTTCTAATGCTAAAGGATAAGATGGCATTCGAATTGCTATTGTATTAAGCCCTGCGGTAACTGACAATGCTATATTAACATTCTTTTTTAAAGGAACAACTATCGATAATGGTCCCGACCAAAATTTTTCTGCTATTTTTGTAGCTAAATCATTAAACTCACCTATTTCTTTTGCTTGCTCTATGGATGCAACATGCACGATAAGTGGATTAATAGCAGGACGATTTTTAAACTGAAAAATCTTTAAACAAGCCTCATTATTAGTAGCATCCGCTCCGATTCCATAAACTGTTTCAGTTGGAAAAACAACTACTTTACCAGATTTTATAAATTGAACTGCTTTATTAATCATGAATTTAGTTATTTAAGCTTGTTACTTATATGTCATTCCTGAGAGGCATTGTTACGTGGATACTAAATCGTCATTTTAAGTGACTGTAACGAGTCTGATAATCCAAAAAAATTAAAAAAGTTCTATAAACTTTTAGCATTTTTTACTGGATTACTATGACATGTCCAATCATAAGCGGTTAAACTTAGCTATTTTATGGAATAATTCACAAGTATTTTGTAATAATGATAAACGATTTTGTACGATTTTTGGATCAGGGTCATTAACGAGTACATTGCCAAAAAAGCTAGTAATCGGAGCTAATAGAGATGATAATAAATTTAAAACTCTCTCGTAATCTTTATCAGTTATACTATCTATAATTTGCGGCAAAATTTTTTGCATCACTGCAAATAATTCTTTTTCGGACTGCGTAGTAAAGAGATTCCCATCAACTAAACCGGTAATTTTCTGATCGCCGATTATATTACTTGCTCGTTTATAAGCATTTAATAATTGCTTTCCTGCATCTTCTGCTAAAAATTTTTGTAAGGTATTAAGTTTTAGACTTACACTAACCAAATCTTCTGCACTTAAATCAAGAACGGCATTAATTAATGAAATATCATAATTATTTTTGAAATAGAATTTTATTCTTTCTTTAAGGAAAGATATTATTAAATCCTTATTTTTATCAGATGAATCTTTATATAAGTTTATAGAAAAATTAATTAAATCATTTAAATTTAACTCTAATTTATTTTCAATGATTATTCTTATTATACCAAGAGCTTGACGTCTTAAGGCATATGGATCACCTGAACCTGTCGGCGCTTCTCCTGCTATCATTAAACCGACTAAACTATCTATTTTGTCAGCAGTAGCAAGAAGTGCAGCATTCCCGTTTGGTACATTGTCGCTTAGACCTTGCGGTTTATAATGATCCTTAATTGCTGTAGCTACTTCTTCATCTAATCCATCATGTTTTGCATAATAATAACCCATAATACCTTGCAGATCAGGAAATTCCCCGACCATTTCCGAAACAAGATCACTTTTGCAAAGTTTTGCTGCCATAATTAAATCTTTATTATTTGGAGCTATATAATTACAAATATTGGTTATGCGGTCGACTTTCTCTCTTAAGTTACCAAGCTTTACATGAAACGTTACAGCTAGTAGTTTAGATAAATTTGATTCTAAAGTTTTAGCTATATCCTGCTTATAAAAATATAAAGCATCAGCAAGACGTGCTGCTAATACTTTTTCGTTACCTTTAATAACGAGTTCAGCATTTACAAATCTGCCATTACTTACAAACAGAAAATACGGTGCAAAATTTCCCGCTTTATCAAATAGACAGAAATACTTCTGATGCCTACGCATCGAGGAAATTAACACCTCCTTAGGTAACTCTAAGAATTTTAGCGGTATTCTTCCAAGTAGTACAACAGGAAATTCAGTAAGCCCTGATACTTCTTCAATTAAACGATTATCTTCTTTTATAGTTAAATCATGAGAATTTGCGAGTTCTAATAAACCGGCTTTAATTATTTCTTCTCTCTTTGTTCTTTCTAAAATAACATGATTTTCTGAAAGTTTATTTTTGTAATCCTCAAAATTTTCTACTTCTATTTTTTTATTATCAGTTAGGCGATGTCCGTACGTAATATTATTAGCGGTTAAATGCCCAAATTGCATCGGTAATATTTCACCATCAAATATGCATAAAATGTTACGCAGAGGTCTAACCCACTTTATATTATAATCACCCCAAAACATCGACTTTGTCCAGCTATATTTATTAATAGCCTCTATAATAATTTCTGGTAAAATCTCTTTTATTTCTCTTTCTTCTGTTTTTTTGATGAAGAAATAATATAGTTGATTATTAATTAATTTAGTAAAAAGTTCTAATTTGCTAACATTATGAGCTTTACAAAAGCCATTAATAGCGGCTTCCGAAGCATTTAAGCTAGGTCCTTTAATTGCTGTGTCTTTTGGTAAAGTTACTTTCGGCAAGTGAGTAGCATGCAGAGTTATCCTACGAGGTCCTACAAACACTTTTACTTTTGCAAATATTTTGTTTTCTTCAAAAATTTTTGTAAATACGTTTAAATAACCCTTTTCAGCATTTTTTTGCATAAATGCAGGTATTTCTTCACTAAATAACTCTAATAATAACTCACTCACTCGTTCATCTCCAACCATTTTGTGCAACAAATTTTTGCTAAATGACGCACTCTTAAAACGTAGGAAGCACGTTCAGTTACACTAATCACCCCAAGTGCATTTAATTGATTAAATGCATGACTTGCCTTAAGGCATTCATCATAAGCAGCAAACGGCACATTTTTCTTTACTAACCACTCACATTGTTCTTCACTATCTTTAAAATGTCGTACTAACATTTCACTATCTGCAAGCTCTAAGTTATATTTTGAAAATTGCCTTTCAGCCTCAAAATCTACTTTACCGTATTTTAAAGCTTTTTCTCCTACTTGCCCATTCCAGTCAAGTTCTTTTACTTCATCAACACCTTGAATATATAAAGCAAGACGCTCAAGCCCGTAAGTGATTTCACCGGCAACGGGACGGCATTCAATACCACCGATTTGCTGCATATAAGTAAATTGTGATACTTCCATACCGTTACACCACACTTCCCAGCCAAGCCCAGCAGCACCTAGTGTCGGCGATTCCCAATCATCTTCAACAAAACGAATATCATGCGTTTTTAAATCTAAACCTAAACATTCTAAACTTTTAAGATATAGATCTTGAATATTATCTGGCGACGGCTTTAAGATAACTTGAAACTGATAATAATGTTGCATTCTGTTAGGATGCATACCGTACCTGCTATCCCCAGGTCTTCTAGACGGTTGCACGTAAGCGACAGACCAAGGTTTAGTACCAAGACATCGAAGCACTGTTGCAGGATGAAAGGTACCTGCTCCAACATGTGCATCGTAAGGCTGCAGTATTGCACAGCCGTAATCCTGCCAATAATTTTGTAATGTCAGTATAATTTGCTGAAATGATAGTTTTTTCATAAGCATTATGTTTATTATGTTATTCCCACATAGGCGGGCATCCAAAAAATGAAAGAATTTAAATTATTTACACCTATTAATTACTAGATTCCTGCCTTTTGCGGAAATGACACAGGAAAACTCATACAATACCACTATAAGCTCGTGCTAATTACATACAGAGGTCTTTAATAATACTCCTTACCGATCTTAATCTTAGGACGACCAGCAGCTATTCGCCAATCATTAGTGTCACGGAAAGAATAAATACAACCACAAAATTCTTGCTTATAAAAATGCTCTTCTTTAGCGATTTCATACATCCTACTAGCACCGCCATCTTTACGCCAATTATAAGTCCAATAAGTTATCCCCTCGTAATGAGATGCGGCTCTAATTCCTGATTCATTAATTTGGTTCATATCTTTCCATCTAGAAATACCAAGAGAACTGGTAATAACCCTAAAGCCATTTTCATAAGCATATAAAGCCGTACGTTCAAAACGCATATCAAAACACATACTGCAGCGTTTACCTCGTTCAGGCTCAAACTCCATCCCTTTAGCTCTTCTAAACCAATTTTGTGGATCATAATCCGCGTCAATAAATTCTATATTATGTTTGCCGGCAAAACGTATATTTTCATTTTTACGAAGCTCATATTCTTTTTTAGGATGTATATTAGGATTATAAAAAAATAGTGTAAACTTAATACCGTTATCTATTATTTTTTCCATTAAAGGACCGACGCAAGGAGCACAACAACAATGGAGTAAAACCTTGCTTTCACCATTTGGTATTTCAAAAACTTCACTCATAATTAGTTTACCAAGTTTTTCTTATATGTCTCTTTATAGAACTTCAAAATTATAGAGGATAATAAAACAAGTGCAATTAAATAATATGCAATAGCATAATGATCGCCGGTAACTTTCATTAATATCATTGCCACCATCGGTACGGTGCTGCCAAATATGGCAGCAGCAAGATTATACGAAAGTGCAACAGCAGTAAATGTTATACTAGTTGGAAATACTTCTACTAGAATCGTTGCGACAGGCCCCATATAAGTGCTGATAATTCCAGCAAATACTATTTGAGATATTATAGCTAAAGTAAAATTCATTGATCCAATACATATAAAAATAGGTTAGACATATACAATTAATAATATAATACCCCATATTAGCACAGGACGACGTCCAATTTGATCAGCAATATATGCAGATATTGTTAATACAATCATCATTACAATTAATATTATACTACTCTCAATTCGTGCTTTGCTGACTAGTATAACCAAGTGTTTGCATAAAATTACTGATAAAAACTGTAGCTGTAGAAGTATAAAAAGGAGCAGTTACAGTAATATAGAGTCCAGTGCTACTATTAATTCTTTCAGATATTTGGTTAATGTCTCATGCAAAGGAAAGCGTGCTAAGCATCCGCTCTCTTTAGCTTTTTTATAAATAGAACTTTCTGCTAGGTTTTTTCTAATATATAAACCTACGAAACTAATAAATAAACCGGCAATAAAAGGTATTCTCCAATCCCATTCAAAAAGCATCTCAGCATAAATAAAATAAGAAAAACCGGCTGCTGTACTAAGTCCAAGGAGCATACCGCCCCCGCACATACTAAATAAATGAGCTACTCCCTGCAAGTCCTAGTGCTTCTGTTGAAGTATGTTATACAATATATGAAATACAATCACTAAATTCCTCTCCTAAAGAAAAACCTTGTATGAGTATGATAATAGTTAAAATAATAGGAGCGGCAATTCAATAGTTTTATAGCTTGGTAAGAGACCTATTCCGGCAGAGTTCGGTATTGCCATAGTTATAATACCCATTACCAAAGCAGTGTGTCTGCCGAATTTATTCCCTATATTACCAAAAATAATAACGCCAAGCGGTCGTAACTACAAAGTCTGCAGCAAATACTGCAAAAATTAAAGTATCTTGCATTTCTGAATCCAAAAAAATGCTCCCCTATATAATATAAGCAAATTGAGCATATAATGCATAATTATACCATTCTAAAGCGTTACACATCATACCGGATATTACTACTTTTCTCATTATTATCTTTTTGAAATTATTGTATTGATTTAAAAAAAAGATAATAAGAGTAATATTTTATATTCTCAAGTAAAAATAGCTTTATCTATGTTTTTCATTAACTGCTTTCTTAGTTAATTTAGCATTTATTTGAGAAGGAGAAACTTTAATATTTTGTTTGATGTTTTTTGTTTTTTCTTGAGATAGAAGACTTTCTTTATTATTTTGTAATGTTTTCATAAACTTATCTATATTGCTTTGTTCTAGTTTTATTGCATTATCATTATTCAAAATTAATTCTCCAATTTTTTCACCAAGTTCAGGTGCATATCTCACGGCAAAAATTGATACCGGTACAACTATGATAGAAAAAGCTGCTCCCGCAGTCGCAACACTAATTGCGCCGACTAATAAAGCACAAACAGCACCAGCAATTTTTCCGGTTGCTTGTTTAAATATATTACTTTTTTGTGTAAATTCTAAAGATATTTCTAATATTTTATTAAATTCTTTTTTTATATACGTGGTTGCTGCATCAATATTATTATATTTCTTCATTGCATACATTATGGAAGCCTTAAATAATTTTTTATGAGATTCAGCATAATTTATTATTTTGTCAAAATTCTTATCTTTTAAAAGAATTTTAAATATGTTTTTAATTTTTTCTTTTTCGGTACTATTTATTTTTTCATCTCCAAAATAAACTGCTACAAGATTTTCTGCTATTATATCTTGTGATTGCTCTAAAATATTATTCTTATTTTGCTCATTTTTATCTTCAGAAGTAATCATTATTGCAAATAACTCTAATGCTACAGAAAAATTATCATCGTTAATAACCCGCATACCTAAATAATTTTTGAGCCTAGAAATACATTTGTTAATATATTTTTCAGGTTCCAGTTGAGAATTAAGTCTTAGCTTATAATCTATAGCAAGCATATTTGCAATAGTAGAGCAAGTAGATTTCGTAAGATTATTGACAAAATCATTAACAATATCCTTTTTAAATAAATTAGTATTTACGTTATTAAGTATTATTGCATTATTCATTTTATAATTTATTTTGAGACTAATTCTCTAATATGTAATATTAATTTAGCATAAATAATATTAGGAGCACGATTTACTGAAAGTTTATAGATATTCTTAGGCGTTAATACTTCTTCATTACGCACTCGTACAAAAGATATAAGAGTATTAGGAGGCACATAAGAATAAATTTCAGAGAATATTTTTAGAAAAGTCAAAAAATCTGCACATGCATATTTTATATTTATGCTATAATTATTTACATAAATCGATGCACTTTCTCCTTCAGTCGCCTGAAAATTATTTTTAAACAATACTGAATTTATAGATACATCTATAGGTTCTACTAAATTATATTTATCGCTTAAGCTTTTTATTCTGGGAATTAGTTCTTGATAATTTACGCAACTCAGACTACTTGGCACCCTTAAATCTATATATTTTTTGTAAGATTCTAATATTTCTTCTTTAGAGTTAATGACAGAATAAAGCTTTAAAACTTCTGTTGTTAGATTTTCTTGTGCAACGTGTTGATCAAGCATAGATTTACTGTATTCTTGCTGAAAATTTTTCATTATCCAAATAGTTAAGGAAATAAAGAAAAAATATATGATAAATTGAACAAATATCAGGTTCTTTAAATACATAATGTATTTTTCAAACATTATTTTTACCTTGGGTTATTAGTATTGTTGCATGGTTCATCTCATTCCCGCAAAGGCAGAAACCCAGAAAATAACTTTAATACTAGTACAAAATTACATGACAAAATAAACCTATAAAAGTTTTTCTAAGATTCCTACCCTTAGTGGCTAGGAATGACATAGAATATTAAGTTTTATCGTCAATGATATTAACCGACAAAGGAATTACTACCTTACCTAATATATCAAGTATTTTATCCTTGTATATAACATAATCTATTTGCAAATTAGATAATGTATTTTTTACGTTTTGCATATGATTATCTAGTATCTCTAAAGATTCATCTACCGATAGATTATTAGTATGATATTTAAGTATTAATTTAATTATTAATTGTCTCTTAGAAACTAGTAAAATATTATCTATATTTGTTAATTCCCATTTAATTTCTTCTAATTTAAAAGCTGGATTTAAAGTCATTATTAGTCTTTTAAGTAAATCAAACGGCAGTGGTACCGGTGCTGCTAGTAATTTTTCTATCACATATAAATCAGCTAGACTAGTAGCATTTTTAATATAAGGATATTTATATTTTATATTATCATATGCTTGATTTGTTGCATAATATTTTTCATTAATAGATTGTATGTTTTTGTAATTCTGTTTTGTATTATATTTGATAACACCGATCACTAATATTAATATTATAAGTAATGTACTATATAATTTAAATGTTAGATCTTTTATAGTAACTAGTTTTTTTATTGATTTTAAATTATTATTATAAGCAGGAAAGCTCTTATATTCTAGAAAGAGCCTACTAATATTTGTATCCATAAATCTTTCTTTTTCTAGAGTTTGCTTATTTAGTATATTATCAACTGGTATAAAGATCACAGGGCGATCTTCAAAATTTGTTGATTTTAATAAAGATTTCAACTCTTCATCTACTATAAGAATTATACAGGCTTTTTGATCAAGATTACTTATATAGTTTTTAAATAATATAAAGCAATCATTAATTTCTTGTTCTATAATACCTTGAATATAGCCGACAGTTTTATGAAATGGATACTCAAGATTTTTAATTGTTATTATATTATTTTTATGTTTGATAATAAATTTTATACCACTAGCTTGTGATGCATATACACAAATTTGAAAATAATCATTATATTTATTATTTTCTATATTCTGCACTATTTTATTTATAATAACTTTTAGTTCTAATGTTAAAAAATAAATTCCTTTTAAATCAAGTGATCTTTTATTTATAATACATGAAATTATATCGCTTAAAGGTCTTTCAAATGGACACGACATAATTAAAGTCGACCAAATTTCACTTGGTGTAGTAGTAATTTCGTAAACACAATGTGCTATAATGTCTTCTTTATTAAAATAACCTTCGATAAATTGTGCAATAGGATCAAGTTTTACTATTGACTGTAATATAGGTATTTGATCATGCCGTGTTTTACATTCGCTGCCATCAAGTAAAAAATAAATATCGCTTTTTGAAAATTTACTAAAAAAGTTTTTATAAGGGTTTAAGTCTATCTGTTCCTGGTTAGGGATAAATAATTTATCTAATAATTTGTTATCAAGAAAAGTACTCAGAAACACCCCTTTATTACCTAGTAACACCACAATATTTTTTCTTTTGAAAGAAAATATTTTTAATTTTGTAGCAAATTTAACAAAATATAATTTGATCGAATCAAAAATATTTTTCATAAATAAATTTATTTTACTCATGATTCAGAGTATACTCCTGATAAATGAAGAATAGTCAAAATAAAACATAAATTAATATTAGAGATAGGAACTGCTTCCCATCTCTAATACTCATTATTTTAAACTTCTTTTAAAAGAAACAAAGTATATAAAGAAACTTTAAACTATTATAACTTATATGACTAAATTTACCACCGAAGAAGTTAGAAGTAAATTTATAACTTACTTTAAAACAAATAATCATACACATGTACCCGCTAGCTCCTTAATTCCACAGAATGACCCTAGCTTAATGTTTGTTAATTCCGGAATGGTACAATTTAAAAATGTTTTTACAGGACAGGAAAAAAGACCTTATAACAAAGCGGTAACTAGTCAGAAATCTCTTAGAGCCGGCGGCAAGCATAATGACCTTGAGAATGTCGGTTATACTGCAAGACATCACACATTTTTTGAAATGCTAGGTAATTTTTCTTTTGGTGACTACTTTAAAGAACAAGCCATATATTACGCTTGGAATTTATTGACTAAAAAATTTGAACTACCGAAAAACAAGCTTTATGTAACAATTTATCATACCGATGATGAAGCAGCTTCTTACTGGAAAAAAATAGCAGGTTTTGGGGATGATCGCATAATAAGGATCAAAACAAACGATAATTTTTGGTCTATGGGCGATACCGGTCCTTGCGGTCCTTGCTCCGAAATTTTTTACGACCACGGCGAAAATATATATGGTGGACTTCCCGGTACTAAAGATGAAGATGGTGATAGATTTATCGAGATTTTGAATATGGTGTTTATGCAATATGAACAAGTAGATAAGGATACTAGAATAGAGTTACCGCAAAAATCTATTGATACTGGTATGGGTCTTGAGCGTATGACTGCGATATTGCAGCATGTTAACAATAATTATGATATAGATTTATTTCAGAAAATAATTGATTATACCGAAAATATAGTAAAAGTAAAAGTAAAGGGAGAAGCTAAATTTTCTTATAGGGTTATTGCTGATCACCTAAGAGCAAGTAGCTTTTTAATAGCTGACGGTGTCATCCCTTCAAATGAAGGACGCGGTTACGTACTTCGACGTATTATGCGAAGATCCATGAGACATGCTCATATGTTAGGTAGCAAAGAGCCGCTTATGTATAAATTACTGCCAAAGCTTGTTGATTTAATGGGAAATATTTATCCGGAACTTAAAAGATCTGAGAGTTTTATAAGTAATATCTTAGAACAAGAAGAGATTAGGTTTAAAACTACTTTAGAAAGAGGATTAAAATTACTTTCCGAAGAAACGGAAACACTAACAAAAGGTGATAAATTATCAGGAGAAATAGCATTTAAATTATACGATACTTACGGATTTCCACTTGATTTAACCAAAGATATTCTAAAAAACTATGATATTTCTGTTGATCATCAAGGATTTAAAGAGCAAATGCTTGCACAAAAAGAACGTGCTAGAAAATCTTGGCTTGGCTCTGGTGAGTACAAAACCAATCAGCTATGGTTTGATATCAAAGAACAATATGGTAGCACAGAATTTTTAGGATACACACTTAATGAAGCAGAATGTAAAATAATTGTATTAATCAAAGATAATAATTTAGTTAATAATATTCAGGAAACAGATACACAATTTTTATTGATCAGCAATCAAACTCCTTTTTACGGTGAGTCCGGCGGTCAGATGGGTGATAATGGAACGATATTTGCAAAAGATTCTGAAGTAGAAGTAATAGATACTTTGAAATATTTAGGCTCTATTATAGTTCACAAATGTATTTTGAAGAAAGGTAAAATTCATGTAGGAGAAAATGCTAATTTTAGTATAGACGTAAAATATAGACAGAATTTAAGAATTCATCATTCAGCAACACATATATTACATGCAGTGCTGCACGAAGTGCTTGGTAAACATGTGACACAAAAAGGCTCGTTAGTTGCTCCGACTTATTTACGTTTCGATATTAGCTATTCTAAAGCTGTGACTAATGAAGAAATTACTTTGATTGAAGATAAGGTAAATGAGATTATTAGAGCTAATCATGAAGTAAATACTACATTAATGGCAACTGAAGATGCAGTCAAACAAGGAGCTATGGCATTATTTGGAGAAAAATACGACTCTGAGGTAAGAGTAGTTAAGATGGGTAATAACTCTCTAGAATTATGCGGCGGTACACATGTTAGACGCCTTGGCGATATTGGTTGCTTTAAGATTACAAACGAAAGTGCTATAGCTGCCGGTATTCGCAGAATTGAAGCAGTTTGCGGTGAATTCGTAATTAAATTAATGAGAGAAAAAGAGAATTTACTTAAATCGGTAGAAAGCAGTTTAAAAACTAATAAAAATGAGCTTATTACCAAAGTAAACAATATTTTAGAACGGAATAAAGGTCTTGAGAAAGAGCTTGAAAAAGTCCATTTAGCTCATTTAGATTTAAGCATAGATCAGATTAATAAAGAAGCTGAAGAGATAAAAGGAGTTAAATTAATTTATCAATATATAGAGAATTTAAACAATAAAGTACTACGTCAGGCTGCAGAAAATTTAACGAAAAAAGTAGAGGATTTAATAGTAGTATATATTGTGGGTAATAGCGATAAATTATCTATTACGGTTGCAGTGAGTAAAGCTATAACAGATAAGTTCAACGCCGTTAATATTGCAAAAGAACTCTCGTTATTCTTAGGTGGCACAGGAGGCGGTGGGCAGGCAAGCCTTGCTCAAGCTGGCGGACATGATATAGGTAAGCTAAATAAAATACATGAAAAATTATATAGTTTATTAACAGTATTATAGGCTCTATGATTTTTAAAAAAGATCTTACTGACGTAGCTTTGCTGCACGGCTATCAGTCAATGTCATGACCTCTGCGTACACATTGTTATGTCGGCTGACACAGCGGACTTTACCAAGCCATGCAACAATGCCAGACAAGGATTAAACATTTAGGATCCGAGGACTTACAAAGAGACGACGTAATGAATTTTCAAGTGGGGTAATATATGATAATAAAGTACTAATACTCCGTTCTCACAAAATAAAGACCGGATGCAGGAGCAGTAGGCCCCGCAGCTTTTCTATCTTTTACTTCTAAAAGCTCTTTAATGTATTCTGCTTGCCAAACATTCTTACCGACAAGTACTAAACTACCGACAATATTACGTACCATATGATGCAAAAATGAGGGTGCTGAAAGATATAATTTTATTTCTTCGTCTTCTTTAATGATATTAAGTTCAGTTAAAGTTTTTATCGGTGATTTTGATTGACATGAGCTAGCCCTAAATGAAGTAAAATCATGTTTACCTAAGAGATAAGTTGCAGCTTTTTGCATAGCTAGAACATCTAAAGGTGAACTAATCCACCAAACACGATCACGATTAATTACCGATGAGTAAGGTCTATTAAGAATCCTATATATGTAGTGACGAGAGACAGCTGAAAATCTTGCATGAAAATTATTTGGAGCCATTTCACAGTTCCATACTATTACTGAATAAGGTCGTGCAAAATAGTTGATAGCTGTAATAATTTTGTGAGTTTCTAAATTTTTTGAAAGGTCAAAATGTGCTACCTGACCTATAGCATGCACACCAGCATCTGTTCTTCCGGATCCAAACAATACTACCTGTTCACCGGAAAATTTATAAATCGCTTCTTCTAATATTTGCTGTACCGACATTATTCCTGCTTGCCTTTGCCAACCTGCAAGATCCGTGCCTAAATATTCAATGGTGATCTTATATCGATACATAATTAGCCTGATTGTCATACCGCGACCTGATCGCAGTATGACAATATAAAGTGTTATCACGCCTCTAACAAATCTGATGAATTACTATCACTATGCTTTCCTCCGCTTCTAAAGCTATTAAGCTTTTTAGATCTAATAGGATGCTGTAACTTTCTTAAAGCTTTTGACTCGATTTGTCTTATACGTTCCCTAGTTACTTTAAATTGCTGCCCTACTTCTTCTAATGTATGGTCAGTATTCATACCTATACCGAAACGCATTCTCAGCACTCTTTCTTCACGAGGTGTAAGAGTTGCAAGTACTCTAGTGGTAACTTCTCGTAAATTTGACTGAATTGCCGCATCAATCGGTGCTACTGCATTCTTATCTTCAATAAAATCACCTAATTGACCGCCGTCACTATCATCACCTACTGGATTCTCAAGACTTATAGGTTCTTTAGCTATTTTCATGACCTTACGCACTTTATCAAGCGGCATTGAAAGACGGTTAGCGATTTCCGTTGCCGTAGGTTCATAGCCAAGTTCATTAAGCATTTGTCTTGAAGTACGCAATATCTTATTAATTGTTTCAATCATGTGCACAGGAATACGTATAGTCCTTGCTTGATCAGCAATAGCTCTTGTTATAGCTTGTCTAATCCACCAAGTAGCATAGGTAGAGAATTTATATCCACGGCGATATTCAAATTTATCCACCGCTTTCATAAGGCCTATATTACCTTCTTGAATTAAATCTAAAAACTGCAATCCTCTATTAGCATATTTTTTAGCAATAGATATAACTAAACGTAAATTCGCTTCTATCATATCTTTTTTTGCTTGCAGTGTTTGTCTCTCGCTTTTTTGTATAGTATTCACTAATTTTTTAAAATCATTGACTAAAAGACCGGTATTAGATTCTATAACCGATAATTCGGCAATCATTTGATCTATATAATCCGATTCTTTAGTAATTAACTCTTTCCAAGCAATTTTTTTATTTTTCAGCATTTTTTCTTTCCATGCTGCATTGATAACCGATCCTATATATTCATCAAGGAAATTTTGGCGAGTTACTCCGTATTTTTCGGCAAGTTTTAAAAAAGCTGTTTCTTTATTAATTAAATCACGATTTATTCCATACATTTTACCTAAAATTTCGTCTGTTTTTTTAGAATTAAAATGTATTTCCGAAACTTCATTTATTAATAATTCCAAGTTATTATTATATTTCCTGCTATTTTGTAAAACCTTCGGCTCAAAAGATTTCTCATAACATTTTTTAGCTTCAATTAGTAGTTCTTCACAAATAAAAGCAATCTTTTTCATACGCTCTATAACATTAGGTAATATCTGCGTTTCCACTCTAGACATAGATAAGTGATGATCCTCATGCTCTTCTCCTTCGTTATCACTACTATGTTCTTCATCATTTTCAGATGTTTCGTCATGTAACATGTTAGCTTCCAAATCTATTAGATCACGTAGTAACATTTTTTCATTAACTAAATCTTCATACCATACTATAAAACAACGCATAGCAATAGGGCTTCTGCATAAGGAAGCAGTCATTGTTTTACGTCCTTCCTCAATTCTTTTTGCTATTTCTACTTCGTTTTCACGAGTTAAAAGATCAACTCCTCCCATATCCTTAAGATATAATCTTACAGGATCATCGGTAGTACCTATATTTTTTTCTTCTACCTCATCATCAGGTTCATTATCAACATTGATAGATAGCTTAAATTCTTCATCCATGCCTATATCAAGCTTAATTTCATCATCTTCATTAGATTCTAAAATATCTATTCCCGCATCAGAAAATTTTAATATAGCTTCCTCTAATTGTCTTATTGAAGGATTTTTATTAAGAGGAAGAGCTTTGTTTATATCATCGTAAGTGACCGGTATCTTTTTAGATTTAGCTTTTTTAAGTAAACTATCTATTTTATCTAGATCATTATATACATTACTATTGCTCATTAAATACCTATATGGTTTTTTCTTTCAAAAGGAGTATGTAATACTACTTATTGAAAGAAGAATTAAAATAACGGATATTCGATATGGAAAGTAGTTTCCACCTCAAATACAAATTCAATTTATATTTTTTGTTTTCTTTACTCTTCATTATACTTGAAGTATAAAATACTAAATTATATAGTGCGGTTAATAAAAGATTCGTTTAAAACTTGAAGCTCATTTGCAATCTTTAGAATTTCTTTTTTATATAGTAAAACTTTTTCAAAATCGTGATTATCAGTACTGTTTATAATATACATGTATTCTTGTTGTAAATTTATTAGATAATATTTCTTATGTAGCCACTGCCATAATAAATCTATTCTGACATTATTTTTATTAAATGAGATATCTAAAAACAAATTATCCGTTTTTGATAATAATAAAAAAATATCAAAAAAGCTAGTTTTTTCCACAATTGCAGTAATTTCACTTGCTGCTACGTTATTAGCTATAATCTCGTTTAAATACCAATTACGGAATTCTTCAAGTGATTTATTATTAAAATTTAAATTTAGGATAAAATCTTTAATATCTTTTTCTTCAAGAATTGCAGGAAACCTAACCAACAAAGCACAAAAAGCGTGTTCTAGCATTTCAAGCTCCGAATAACCGTGACTTGAAATTATAGGAGTTAAATTTAAACTTTTAGTTTTAACTTTTTTCTGTTTTATAACTAAATTTTGCCATATTTGATCTTTAAAAAATCTGTAATAACTTGATCTTAAATCACTATCTGATATTTTGCTGCAATAATTTTTTAAAATTTTTTCTAAAGTAGCTTTTTCTTCTGCAGTTTTAAAACTCTTACCGCTATATTCTATATGCCAAATCATTTCTGATAGGCTTATTCTTTTATCTATAAGCTTTGCAAAAAAATCAGCACCGTTTTTATTTACTGCATCGTCGGGATCAAGTCCGCTTGGTAACCTAATAAAAGAAATTTTCTTTTCACTATTAATAAGTGGTAATGCTAGGTTAATAGTTCTTATGCTAGCTTTTATGCCTGCATTATCTCCGTCAAGGCATAATATAATTTCATCGCCGGCACGCCATAATTTATGTAAGTGATTCTCAGTGATGCTAGTACCAAGGCTTGCAACCGTTTCACTAAAACCTGCTTGATGTAGTACTATAACGTCAAAATAACCTTCTACTAAAATCGACTGATTTTTTTTATAACTACTGCTTATCGCTTTATGCTCACCGTATAGTGTTTCGCTTTTTTGAAATACTATAGTTTCAGGTGAATTTAAGTATTTAGGCAGCCCTTCCCCTAGTACTCTACCACCAAAGCCTACAATTTTATTGTAAATATTTCTAATTGGAATGGTAATACGGTTAGAAAATAAATTATATATTTCTCCGTTTTCTCGTTTGCCGATTAAACCTGCTTTACCGAGTTTTACAATATCTATATTTTTATCATGAAAAAACTTTTCAAATTTATTATTCTTCGGTGCAAAACCTATTGAAAACTCTTTTACTGTTTTTTCGGTAATATTCCTCCCGTGTAGATAATTTAATATTTCAGGCGTTAATTGCGTCCTGAAAAACTTATTGGCAAGTTCTAGAATATTTAGAATTTCATCGGATTCTTCATAAAATTCTTTCTGTTTTGCAGTTAATTTTGGTATCTCTATACTGTAATCGGTTGCAAGCTTTATAGCAGACTCATTATAGGATAGGCCACTAATATTAGAAGTAAATTTTATAACGTCACCGGCTGCTTTACAACCAAAACAATAGAAAAATCTCTTACTATCATTAACTGTAAAAGAAGGAGTCTTTTCTTGATGGAAAGGACATAAACCTACATAGTTGGCGGATTTTTTAGTTAAAACTACTTTTTGCCGTATTACATCAGATATGTTAATACGGTTTCTTAAGAACTCATAAAATTCAGATGCAACTCGCATATTTTATATTATATAAAAAAGAATAGTAGTAAAAAGACAATAAGCCAGAGGTATAGACAGATTATCGTTAATTCTTAAATCTTTTGAATAAAATTCAGCTACCGTAGCCCCTATACAACTTATAATAATAATAAAAAAACTTGTATTATATCCTAAATAGAAATACACTAATATACTTATAAACATTGCAGAAACTAAAAAGGTAATAGAACCTGCCATTGATTTACCATTACTTAAACTATTGCCTATTTTAACGCCGATAAGAGCCGCTAAACAATCTGAAATAATTAAAATTAGCCACGAACAAATTACTAAATTTTTAGGAAAAAGAAGAGCAGTTAAGAAAAAACCGAGCATCATAAAGCTAATGCCGCTTAAAACACAAGAGCTGTGATTTTCTTGAGGCCTTATAACCTTTGAAAAAAATCTAGTTACAAATTCACTAATTCTTACATTATTATGACGCGATACATCTAAATATAATGTAATAACTGTTATTATAAATAATAATAGTGTAATAGCTGTTCTTGGAATAAACAAATAAAGTAGCGGAAATATTATAGCCGATAGGTGGAAAATTTTACGCTTTTTCTCGAAGTCAAAATCTTTAATTTCCATAGGACAATTAATATGTTTTTAGATATGTGAAAATAATGCCTGCGTCATTGCGAGAAGCATTCGATTTCATCCCCTGCGGAAAGCATGGATCCAGAAAAAATAACCTTAGTATTGGCACAAAATTACCTATTTGGTAAAATAAACATATAAAAAACAAGTTTTTATATGTTTTACTGGATTCCCGCCTCCGCGGGAATAACATAACAGAATCCACGCAACAATATGTCCACTTGCAATAACAATATCTACTATTTAGTAGCAATACCAAATAATTAAAAAAGGCTTATTTGACAAATTTAACTATTACAAATATACTTGCTAAAATCTATATTATTGAAAATAGTATACTATAAATTACTAAATCTACACAATATAATTATGAATACAAAATTTCCTATAACTGCTAAAGGTTTTAAAAAATTAGAACACGAGCTTAAACATTTAAAACATGTAGAGCGTAAAAAAATTAGTGAAGATATAGCAGAGGCACGAGAACACGGTGATTTATCCGAAAATGCGGAATATGAAGCAGCACGTGAGAAACAAGCATTTATAGAAGGACGTATTAAAGAGCTTGAAGATATGGCAGCAAGAGCGGAAATCATTGATATTAGTAAACTATCGGGAGATAACATAAAATTCGGGGCTACAGTTACTTTAATCGACGACGATACTGAAGAAAAAGTAACATATATTGTTGTAGGAGAATATGAAGCCGATATCACTAGAAAAAGAGTTTCAATAGCTTCTCCTATAGCAAAAGCTTTGATTGGGAAATCAGTAGGTGATTTTGTAGAAGTCACAACACCGAAAGGATCAAAATCATATGAAGTGGTTGAGGTTGAATATAAAGCATTAGAACTTTAGCTGCATAACTTGCTCCTAAGAGGAATTTTTGTGCATCGATTCGGTACTCGCATCTTTATACTTATATGTACGCTACAGTATTACATCCTGCATTTCCTACAAATTCCTCCTTATTAGCTCGTTATGCTTAACTAGGTTTATACTCTAAGTAAATGAAGAGTTAATATAGATGAGTCTATTTCTTCTTAAACATCTCTAGCATTCTTTTTGTCACTATAAATCCTCCAAAAATGTTTATAGAGGCAAGTAAAGTGGCAAAATACCCAATTAGACTAGAAACCCATAAAGCAGAGCTTACTTTGCAGCAATCATAGAGCTAAGAACTATAATGCCTGAAATAGCATTATTAATAGACATAAGTGTAGTATGGAGTGCAGGTGTTACTTTCCACACTACATAATATCCAACAAAAGAAGCTAATACGAAAATTGTTATAGCAAATACTAGCAGGTCTATAGTGCTTGTGTTCGTTTGGCAACTAGCATCTATTACTAAGTCTTTTAACGTGTCTGATAATTCTTGGTTATTATTGGCAATTTCAGCACTCTGCTTCGTTATTATCGGTAATTGATTCATATTTCTATTTTGGTTACAGTGTTACCTAGTTCACTTGGCTTCTTACCGTACGAACGTTTATGATGTCATTCCTACGAAAGCGCGAATCTAGAAAACAACCTTAATATTAGGTACATATTTGATAAAATAAAAATATAAAAAACAAGTTTTTATATGTTTTACTAGATTACTGCTTTTGCATAAATGAAATTTATTTTCTCATTTACTATTTTGCCGTCTTTAGTAATTAACATATCACGTACTAAATCATCATCCATATTAAATTTACCATCTTGTAAAGCATAATTTAGAAAATTATATAAATTCTCAGCATATAACTTTGAGCTATCGGTAGCAATTTTAGCAGCAAGACTTTGATAAACCTACTATGGTAACTCCGTGTTTAGTAACGATCTTATCAATTTCCGAACCCTCGACATTCCCACCTGTAGAGGTCGCTATATCAATAATTACCAAACGATACTTCATCGATTCCAGCATTTTTTGTAACAAGTAACGGTGCTTTTTTCCCGGAATTTGTGCAGTAGTAATAACTATATTATATCCTTTAATAATTTTTGCTAAAAACTCTTCTTGTTTAGCTTTGTAATCTTCCGAACTTTCTGAAGCATAACCTGATTTATCTTGCAAATCTTCTTGTAGCTCAGGTGAAACAAACTTAGCTCCTAAGCTTTCTACCTGCTCTTTGGTAGCAGCTCTTACATCGTATCCTGCACAACTATACTACCAAGTCTTTTTGCCGTTGCAATAGCTTGAAGACATGCCGATATACCAAGCACTAAAGTTTTACACGGTGAAATAGTCCCTGCTGCCGTCATCACATCATCGGAAAAGCTTTTGTGTAATGATATCCTGCCTCAATTACTACTCTATGATTACTTTGAGAAGACAAAGTATCCATATTTTGAGTTTTAGTAATTCTCGGTATAAACTCCATAGCAAAAGTCGTAAGTTTTTTTAGCTGCCACTTGCTGCCACTTTTATATAATCATGATTTAAATAAGGTGATAGAAGACCGATAATAATTGCACCTGCTTTTGCAAATTCAAGACTATATTTATCCCTAACAGATGAAGGTTGTACCTTTAATATAATATCGTCATTAGAAATAATTTCGAGCGGTACTGAAAATATCTTAGCACTGGCTACAATATATTCTTCATCAAGAAAACCGGCAGAAAGCCCTATATCTTTTTCTACAGTAACTAAATAGCTTTTTTGACTAGAGCAATCCAGCTACTTCAGACGTTATAGCAGTTCGTGTTTCATACTTGGCTTTTTCTTTTAAAGTAACAATTTTCATAAAAATTATTTGTTTTAACAAAATAACTAAGGTATTTTAAACATAATTTAAAATATAAAACAATAAAAATGAAAAAAATATTGTTCTTAGCCGTTATTTTTGTTTTCGTAAATTCTATTACGGTATATGCAAATGATCATACTGTTATTTTAGAGCTAAAAACTTATCTACGTACTATAAAATCAGTTGCGATAGATTTTACTCAAGAAGATTCTAAAAATAATATAGCTAAAGGAAAATTATTAATAAGAAAACCTTATAATTTTAGATGTAATTATTATCCCCCGTTTCCTTTAGTTATAATAGGTACTAAAAATTTTGTATCAATGTATGATTATGACATGGAACAAGTAAGTCGTATTAATAGAAGCGAAAATATATTTAATTTCTTATTAGAAGATAATGAGAATTTTGACAGGTATTTTGTTTTTGAATCAGTAATTAATGAAGGAAACATTTTTAAAATTACTATCTACCATACTCTAACGGAAAAACGTAGCGAAATTATTTTTAATAAAGCTACTAAACAAATTGAGCTACTCAAAATATTTGAAAATAATAATATAGTAACTATTACTTTTGATAAAATAGCTAAAGTACAAAAATTTTCCGATGATTTGTTTAAATTAAAAAATCCTGAAATATTTGGCCCGCCTAAAAGGTTAACAAAATCAGAAATAGAAAAAAAATATATTGTTTCTTCTAGATAAACAGGTTATGTTAATTATGCTAGTAGTGGGCATTATGCCTGTTTAGTTGGTCAGGTCTGAAAGGAAGCAGCCGGAGCAGGCTTTAAGTGGGTCATTACTAGCATTATTCTCAAAAGAATTGGATGTCATAACTATTTTTTATTGTCATCCCGCTACTTGATCACAGGATCCAGTCTAAAATACTGAAATTATTAGTTATACTTTTGGGTACTATGGTCAAAGCCACGGTATGACACATCAAGTGCTTTTTTCGAATCGTGCAACAACGCCTACAACTGAGCTAGGATGACATTAAAGGTAACTAGATCTTATAACAATCGTGACCGATATAAATTCATCTAATAAGTATATTCCTTTTGCAAGGAAATATCGTCCTGGTAACTTTGCCGAGCTTCAGGGGCAAGAGGTACTAGTCAAAGTTTTAAGCTATACTATTTTAAATGATAGGCTTGCTGGAGGTTATCTTTTAACAGGTATTAGAGGCGTCGGTAAAACTACCTCGGCCCGCATTATTGCTAAAACCGTAAACTGTTCTGCTTTAATTACTGAAGACACTGTAGGCAATTCAGTTAAGCTTAAATACAATGAGCAAGGAGCAAAGCCTATAGGTAATAGGAGAGTGACAAGCAACA
Source organism: Rickettsia canadensis str. McKiel (assembly GCF_000014345.1). Lineage (NCBI taxonomy): Bacteria > Pseudomonadati > Pseudomonadota > Alphaproteobacteria > Rickettsiales > Rickettsiaceae > Rickettsia > Rickettsia canadensis. Next base: position 1,138,841 of record NC_009879.1, read on the forward strand.
ATGTAGGTAAGTTTAAATCAATTGACTACACTATTAGAACATGTGAAGAATGTACGAACTGCATTAGTTTTAACAATCATAATCATCCTGATATAATCGAAATTGATGCAGCAAGTAAAACTAGCGTAGATGATATACGTAGAATTATAGAATCAGCTGAGTATAAACCTCTACAAGGTAAACATAAAATCTTCATTATTGATGAGGTACATATGCTTTCTAAAGGAGCTTTTAATGCACTTCTTAAGACTTTGGAAGAACCACCACCTCATATAATATTTATTTTTGCAACGACGGAAGTACAAAAAATACCTGCAACTATTATTTCAAGATGTCAACGTTATGATTTAAGACGTCTGAGTTTTGAAGAGATTTTTAAATTACTTGAATATATAACTAAGCAAGAAAATTTAAAAGCCGATATAGAAGCACTAAGAATTATATCTTTTAAATCAGAAGGTTCAGCACGTGATGCAGTATCTATTTTAGATCAAGCAGCTAGTATGTCGGCAAAATCCGATAATATAATTAGCTCTCAAGTAATTAATCAAATGCTTGGACTTGTTGATACTTCAGTTATAATAGAATTTTTCGAATATATTATCCGTAGAGAAACGGAAAAAGCTATAAACTTAATAAATAAGCTTTATAGTTTTTCAGTTAATCTTGAGATTTTTATAGAATCGGTAGCAGATTTTATTGCTTATCTTAATAAAGTAAAAATGTTACCTAATTATAGGTTGCCTATATATGAATCCTTTAATGATAGAATTAAAAATATTTTGAGTGAAATTAGTTTGCCCTATCTGTCAATCTTATGGCAAATATATAATAAAGGAGTCGTAGAAATAAAAATTTCCTATAATCAACTGACAGAAACAGAAATGTTAGTTATAAAATCTATATATTCGAGGTCGCTACCATTGCTTACAGATTTTGACGTTAATAATCAAAATTTAAATCAATCAATTAATCCAGAAATAAAAAAAAAATTTGAAATTGTAGATTTTCTTGAATATCTATATAAAAATAATGAAATAGATATATATTACTTCCTACTCAATCATACGGAACTTAAAAAGTTTGGTTATAATAGGTTAGAGTTCTTCAGTCTTGAAATTACAAGCAAGATAAAAAAACAAATAGAAGATTTACTGGTTACTTTTAGCAAGGAAAAATTTGAGGTTATAATAATAAAAGAGCAGAACAAACAAACCTTAAAGAATCAGCTCATAGGGAAGATTGAAGCAAGTAACGATTTTGCTTTAATCAAAAAATATTTTCCAAATGCAATGATTTCAGATATTTTACTTAAAAATTAAAGGATAGAATTATGGTAAATTTTAATCAGTTTTTAAAACAAGCCCAATCAATGCAAAAGAAAATGCAAGAAGCACAAGAGCAAATGGTAAATGCAAGATATACCGGTAAAGCTGGAGGCAGACTTGTTGAAATTACTATCACCGGTCGTAGTGAAGTAGAAAAGGTTTCGATTGATGAATCTTTATTAAAAGCAGAAGAAAAAGAGATGCTTGAGGATTTAATTAAAGTTGCCTTTAATGATGCTAAACAAAAATGTGATGAAGATTCTCAAAATTCTTTATCAGGAGCTTTAAACGGCATAAATTTACCACCAGGTTTTAAAATGCCGTTCTAACACGGCTCTTATGTCATTCTAACTAAAAAAGCAGTAATCTAGATTTGTTGTCATCCCGTGGCTCTTGCCACGGGGTCTTGTATCCTACATTGCATGCTAAGATACAGTTACAAGCTCGCGTGGTTTCTGGATTACCGCTTTTAGCTAGAATAACATCGAACTCTTTAAGAGACATGAAACAAAACCTTCTAAGTTCTGTAAACTTCTTCGGCAAGATGTCTAATAATTCAAGATCAATAAATCCTTATCAATTCTGAAACCTTTAAAACGTTCTAATAGCGACATACCAAGCAGTGAAATATTAAGATCACCAAGACCTACATGACCTTTGATATTCTTAAATTCTGTACCGATTACTACACTATTTAAGGTTATAGGTGCAGCTCTATTTTCACCGTTAGCTGTTAGGTAAGTGTGAGTATATTTTAATTTAGTTAAGTCAAAGCCTAATCTTTGTGCATCTCCTTTAGTTAAAGCTACATCACTTGTACCAGTATCTACCATAAATTTTATTTTAATGTTATTTACAAAAGCATTGATATAGAAATGTCCGTCTCCACTACGGCCTATAATAATTTCTCCGACTTCAGTAGACCACTTATATGATGGAATTAAAGCAGACATTACTCTATGATAAGCGTAGTTCAGCTCAAACCTAAAAGCATAACCAGTTATTATAATTAAAAAAATTGCTACCCACATTGCTAATTGTAAGCAAAATTTGCGTACCTCATTTTGGCTAATAGTACTATAAATTATACTAAATAATATTAATAACGACGCACAAAAACTTCCTATATTTTGTAGTTCTTTAAAAAATTTCGGATAATGTTGATTGATATATTTGTATAATAAACCGCTTACAATTATGCTACTGCAAACGATAAAAACAAATTTTATAAGTTTTTTATTCATATGGTAATATTGTTTATTGATTTGATGTCATTGCTGCATAGACGGTGTTACATGGATACCAAATCAGCATTGCGAGCGACCCGAAAGGAGCGTAGCAATCCAAAAAAAATTAAAAAATGCTAATCTTTAGCATTTTTATTTTTCCTTGCTTCTTCAATTACTTCGTAATTTTTCTTAGCTCAGACAAAAAAACCGATCCATACAAAAACAATAAATTAAATTTGTGTTAAAGGTGGAAGCTGCGTTTCACCTTTGATACTCTTTATTGACTCTTCTCTATGAAAAAATACATTTTTTCATAGAGAAGATTTACATTAAATCACCAATATTTTCCAAAAACAATCTAGCTCGATGTGATGCCGGTTTAATAAAAAAGTCTGGTGCAGCCTGATTTGCTAAAATCTGCCCTTGATCCATAAAAATAACACGATCTGCTATTAATTTTGCAAATTTCAAATGATGAGTGACTACTACCATACTCATTTGGTCTTTTAATAAATTTATATTCTCTATAACATCTTTAATATTTTCGGGATCTAAGGCTGACGTTGGTTCGTCGAATAACAAAATTTCTGGCTTCATCATTAAAGCCCTTACTATTGCTATACGTTGTTTCTGTCCTCCTGATAGGCTTGACGGATATGAGTCAAATTTTTGCGTTAGCTTAAATTTTTCAAGTAGTTCCTTTGCATTAAGAATTGCTTTTTCTCTTGGCAAATTTAAAACATTTATCGGTGTATATATTAGATTTTCTCCTACCGTTAAATGTGGGAAGAGATTAAAATTTTGAAAAACCATACCTATTTTTAAACGAAGCTTTCTTCTATCTTTTTGCCGTATCTTCTTTCCGTCTACCAAAAAAGTACCACTACTTGGTTCTTCTAAATTATTCAAAATTCGTAACAGAGTAGTTTTACCGCTTCCCGAAGGACCTATTATTACAGTAGTTTCCTTAGTAATAAAATTTAAATCAATATTTTTAATTGCATAATTTTTGTTGTAACGCTTACAGACTTTTTCTAAAACTATCATACGCTAAACCGTAAATTTATAACCGTCATAAAGCGGCTTAACATCACTTGGGAGCATTTTCGTAATTTCATGATAATCTATCGTGTGTCTCATATTGGTTAATAATATCTCTTCAGGTTTATATTTTTCACGCCATTCTAGAACTTTATCAAGCCCTGCATGATTCGGATTTGATTTGTAATCCATACAATCTAATATCCATATTTTTATATCTTTTAAAAATTTTTCCGATTCAAGCGGAAAATCGATTACATCAGGCGAATAGACAAAATCACCTATACGTAAGCCTAAACTATCTATCGAACCGTGATGCTGTCTAAAAAATTGTATTTCTATAGTAGAGATCTTAATTTTATCAAAAAAATCAATAGGTTTAGTATCTAGCACTTGCCAAGGCATAACTGATGCCGGCTTAAATAAATAATCAAATTTCTTATGTAGCTTTGCTACCGTATTATAATTGGTATAGATCTCTAACGGCTTTTTTGAGGTAAAAGAAAATACCCGCAAATCCTCAATACCGTTAACATGATCAGAATGATCATGCGTTAATATCGCACAATCAAGCTTACTAATTTTTTCTCTAACTAGCTGATATTTAATATCATAACCGAAATCAACTAATATTTGACTATTTTCATCATTAATATATATTGCTGATCTAGTTCTTTTATTGTACTTTGAAGGAGATGTACATGTACTACAATCGCATCCGATCACCGGTACGCCTATAGATGCTCCACACCCAAGTATTGTTACTTGTAACATAAATAAAAATAATGTTTGAAGTTTTTTATAATTTTTGCGGATTAAATCAAGAAATATTCTTATTTTTAAATAAAATGACTAATATAGGTTTTATACCTTATTGTCTAAAAATAATTTCTTTTTGTTTTAATATCGCTAATTTCGCCTTAATATATATTTTATACTGTATATATCTTTATATTCAACTAAAGAAAATCAAAAATGATAATGAGCGACAAAATAAATTTTGGGATAACTATAATAAATTAGTCGAAGTCGGTATAATATACACAATATTTAGTTTAGTTTTTACAACTCTTAAATTTTCTGTTAATTTACCTCGCCCTTATTGCAGTCTTCTTATAGATAGTTTCATAACCGTAATAAATACTGCAAACGAAAGATGCTTTTCAAGTTTTCCAAGCAGCCATGCAGCTCTTAGCATTTTGATAACGTATTTTGCTTGGAATTATATTAAATTACGGTTAAAAATCTTAATGATTTGTGTTATTATACTCGTGTCTTTATCTCGTATAAGCCTTGCTATGCATTACCCAAGTGATATAATCTACGGCATTACTATTGCATTTATAACAATACTGATAGGTAAGTTAATTTATCGAATCTTTGCAAATAATGTAATAAAAAAGATTGGTCAGTATTTTTGCATAGCTCTCAATGTCATTGCCGTGCAGGCAGAAATCCAGAAAAACATATAAAAAATTGTTTTTTATATTGTTTATTTTATCAAAAATGTAATTTTTGTACCAATATTAAGGTTATTTTTTCTGGATTTCCGACTGCACGGGAATAATATAAGAGAACAGCAGGAATGATATCAAAAAATCAAAAATATTATGTTACTATATGAAAAATACTTTATAAAAAATATTTTACCGCTACTTATAGTCGTTACTTTTTCGGTGACTAGTATAGTATGGATAACGCAAGTATTAAAACTTTTATATTTATTTGATAAAGGTATAAAAGTTATGGACTTCTTCAGTTTAATAGTTTTAGTACTTCCTACTTTATTATTTATTCTATTACCGGTAATAACGGTTATTGCCGTAATCTATATCTATAATAATTTAAAAGTCGAGCGACAAATAATTATATTACAAGCTTCGGGAGTTCACAACGTACAGCTGGCATTGCCTGCTTTGTATGTAGCATTAATAGTTATGCTACTCGCTTATTATATATCTTCTACTATCATGCCTTTATCTCATATAAACTTAAAATCACGTTTAAGCTTTATAAAGAATAATTATATATCAAGTATGATTGAAGAGAAAACTTTTAATAAAGTAACTAAAGATATCACCGTTTTTATAGATAAAAAATCAGCAGGAAATATTATGAACGGCGTAATAATATTTGATAATCGCAACGCCGATAACCTATCAGTAGTATTTGCGGATTCAGGTACTCTTAATATATATGATAATAGCCCCATTTTTGAACTTAATAAAGGCCTAAGACAAGAACATGACATAAACGGTAATTTAACACAACTAACTTTCAATTCTTTAATGATAAAGCTACAAAATGATAATCCTCTAATACCACAAAGGACTAAACATAATAAAGAAGCAAACGAATATTATATAAGCGAATTACTTGCACCCCCTCATGATTTAGCTGTTACTAAAAAAATTAAATTAATTGCTGAAGCACATCAAAGAATAATTTGGCCTTTATATAATTTTGTATTACCTTTTTTAGCACTTGCAGTTTTTTTAAGATATCCTTATAGCAAAAAAACAACTTTTATGCCGGTATTATTTTCAGCTTTGACAGTATTGCTTGTTACTTCAATTCATTTTATATTACAAAATTTTGCTTCAAAAAATCTAAATTTTATTTTTGCTTGTTATTCCAATTTGGTTATTGCTTTAACGATTGGATTATATTTATTTGTACGTAAAAAAATATAAGCTTATTTTACTTTATTCCATGCACCCCGCATATCTTGTTTAAAACAATCGATTTTATTTTCCTGCTCAGTAAATTTATTTACTTTAACTGTTAATTCTTTTAAATCTTCCAGAAAATGAGTTATAATAATTATTCTTTTAAAAACTTCTATATAGTCTTTAACTTGTAAAATTTTTCCTATATCTATGGGTGAAATAATGATAAGCACACTAGCATTATTAGGATTTTGTAACTCATCGGTAATATAAATCGGCTGTTTTTCAGGCTGTGGATCAAGCTTACTACCGTGAGGTATAAATTGCTTACGTGAATAAGTCCAAAGATTTTTATTGAGCATTTCCTGCTGTTCTTTATCAGTGGTAAGTATAACACTTTTAAGATCAGAGTAATAACATTTTTCTATCAGAAGTAATACCGATTTTAGCAGTAATTCATCGCTTGTTTGATAAATACTAAATTGCTGCATAAAAATTTTATATTATTTTTTATGATAAAATTTATAAGTGGTACGGATGGAGGGACTTGAACCCCCACGCCTCACGGCACAAGAACCTAAATCTTGCATGTCTACCAGTGTTCCATCACATCCGCATATATAATAATGCTCTTTAAATTGGTTGTCATCCCCCGCGACTTGATCGTGAGATTCAGTAAAAAATGCTAATAAGATTACAAGTTGTTTTTGTCAAGCCACGGTATGACTATAATTTACTTTCCTGATCTACACAACAGCCTATAACAGGAATAACTATTTATTAGTCAGCATTTCCATCAAAAAATTATAATACACATCATATAATTTTTGTAAATCACTAATTTTGGTATATTCGTTTATTTTATGTGCCATTTCAGATAATAAACCAAACTCTACCAAGGAGCAATAATTTTTAACGAATCTTGCATCCGAGGTACCACCGCTTGTAGAGAATTTGGGCTTTATTTTTAATGTGCTCTCTACTATATCAGCAAAATCTTTTATTTTATCGTTAGGATTCTGAATAAAACTTTCAGCAGCACTAATATATTCTAGCTTATAGTCTACTTTATATTCTTTGCAATATCGTTTAACAATTTGCTCTATTAATTGCCCTAAAGTTTCTGCATTATGTAAATTATTAAAACGTATATTGAAATATGCTTCCACACTTGCAGGAATTACATTTGAAGTATTATTGCCAACATCAATATTTGTCACTTCAAGATTTGAACTTTGAAAAAACTCTGTTCCCTCATCAAATTTTATATTTATTAACTCGTTCAATATTTTTATTAAGCAAGACAAAGGATTATTAGCTTTATGAGGATAAGCTACATGCCCTACTAAGCCTTCTATATTTAATTTAAAGTTAACGCTTCCTCTTCTGCCAATCTTAATTGTATCACCTATTTCTGTTTCGCAAGTAGGCTCACCGACAACAGCAAAATCAATCTTATACTCTTGATCATAAATATATTGCAGCATTTCTTTAGTACCGTGTTTTGCTTTTCCCTCTTCATCACTAGTAAGTAAGAAACTAATGGAACCTTTAAAATCAGGATTATTTTTTATAAGATCTAAAGCTGCAGTTAGAAAGCACGCTATAGCTCCTTTCATATCCACTACACCCCTGCCGTATATCTTTCCGTCTTGTTCATTAGCCTTAAACGGAGCCGAATTATGCCACAGGTGATAATCACCAGCAGGCACTACATCTACATGCCCAACAAAGCAAATATTAGGTTTGCCGTTACCATACACGGCATAAAGATTAGTAACTTGCTCACTTTTAGAATCACCGAATATTTTTATTTCGGTCTTAAAGCCGTGTTTTTTAAGCAAATCATCAATATACTCAATAGCCAGGTTACTCTCAGGAGTTACAGACTTAAAACCGATCAAATCTTTTAAGTAGTTAATGTACATAATATATTATATTTATATATTCTTACACTTATTATACAAGCTTATAGAAATAAAAAACAACTTTTATAGAGTTAGTTAATGAAGATCTCATGACTTTCTTCTTCTTATTAATAAATAGGTTTAGAGATGCAATTTCATCTAGTAGAAGGTGAATAAAATAAAAAAACTAATATTACCTGCTGCTGCGGCCCTTGGTGGTGGGTATTTCCTGCCTTAGTAGGAATGTTTTTTATAATTATGATAAACCCGAATTAATAAAAGAATGAGCTATTCCTATAACAACCAATACTGCTTTTGTCCCTGGTATTTTATCTTTTTTCAGCTGACATATATCTTTAGAATTACAAGCTTTTATTATAGGTTTCTCACTCATTGATAATGCTTTTGTATTAATTAAATTATATTAGCCGTGTTTTATTACTAAAATAATCAATACTCCGGCTTTATTATCTTCTTTTGCAATCATATAGGCTCTTTAATTTCTGCATTATTTGGCGTAACCGTAAAATATTGTACTAGAAAAGAGTAAAGTAGCAAATTAAAGAATAGGATATATATTCCTGATAAATGAAAAGTAGTCAAAAAAAATAAATAAAATTTGTATTCGAAATAGGAATCGCTTTTTCAAGCTTATTTAACATAAAAGGCATATTATAATTATGCTCTACTAAAATTATTGAAGTAAGATTGTAAGTCACAATAAAATCACCCGCTTTCTTAATTATTATCTTCTTCAGAAATTGTTTTATTCAGAGCAAGTATTACTTGTTGTGCTATTACACTATGTTCTTTTAGCAAATTTTTTAATTGCCCTGTAGATTCTATACCGAATAATATGTGCATAGCCTACCTTAAACATCCCAATACCAGTTTCAATTTTATGCCCTCCTCCTGCAAATACTATTATTATATTATAGTACTGTTAAGCTTATAAGAATTTATTAAATATACATAATAACCAAAACCCACCGACCCAAGGAGTAAAAATTTTCTAATCATGTAAATATTTTGTTAAATTCAGTTTGAATAATTTTATCAAATTCAGACATTTCAATATGAACTCCTAATTGATTTAAAGATGTTACTAAAGAATTTTCAAGTCCACAAGGAATAATCCCACCAAACTTACTTAAATCTGTTGAAATATTTATAGCTACACCGTGATATGTAACCCATTTTCTTACTCTAATACCTATTGCAGCAATTTTAGCAAATTCATCTTTCCTTACTTTTACCCAAATACCTACTTTATCTTTAATAAGATATGCTTTAATTCCAAAATAATTTAAGCTATTTATAATCCATTCTTCAAGCATTTTTATATATAGCTTTAAATCTTTACTGCGATTCGGTGAAGCTAAATTAAGAATTGGATAAATAACACGCTGACCCGGTCCATGAAAAGTAAATTTACCGCCACGTCCTGTGTAAATTACCGGAATATCACTGTAATTTAATAATTCTTCTTGTTTATAATTAGTACCGGCAGTGTATACTTCAGAATGTTCGACTAAATAAACAATTTCCGGCTCATTAACATTAATTACCTTATTAACATAGTTTTGCATTAATTTCAAAGTAACCTGATAATCTGTAAGATTCGGTATAGTTACAAACTGTACCATATTAACTACTTAACTCGGATTTATATTTTAATATTAATGCATCTAAAATTGCTACGGTTTCAGCATCCAAATTACCGGAAAAATTACTAGGACGAAAATGCATTTGAAATGAAATTATAACATCTTTCATTTTAGACTCTAAAACTCCGGTAACTTCAAGTTTATAACCATATGTAATAAATTTTTGCTGAATTGCCATAATATCGGTTATATCGATTTGTGGCAGCAATTCGTTAAAAGTTTGCTCATCATACCATGCTCCTATACTGTTATCATATAATAGCTTCCAAGGAAATAGCGGACCTGGGTCCTGTTTTCTACCTGGAGCAATATCAGAATGCCCAACCACTCTAGTAGGTTTAATATCATATCTAGCAATAATCTGTTTACATAAACTTATAACACTATTAATTTGCCTTTCCGAATAAGGTAACCATATTACATCATTATTTTTTGCATCTACTTTAAAAGCAGGATTCACGATTTCAATGCCGATTGATGTATCATTAATACGCTCATGACCTTGCCAGTAACTTACTCCGGCATGCCATGCTCTATCATGCTCTTCGACTAATTGAAATATATGTTCAGGTTTTTCATCGTTTATCAAATAATGGCTACTTAACTTTTCACCGGTTAGAAAATCTAAAGATTGCTTAAAATCACACTGTGTATAATGTAGCACTAGGAATTTAATACGTTTATCAAACCCCACAGCTCTATAAGATGTTTTATCAATTACTATCATATGATAAAATTTAAAAAAAGATGTTAATCTTATTAAAAAGTGGTTTAGATACTGTGTCAAGCCACAGTATGACATCGATCTAACTTTAATAAGTTAGAGATATTTTTGATGGTGCCGGATATCGGATTTGAACTGATGACCTACCGCTTACAAGGCGGTTGCTCTACCACTGAGCTAATCCGGCATATTAATATGATTATAGAGAAAAGGAACCTATTTAGAAATAGGTTATAATCGCATGATTGTAAGAGTTGTTGTTGCATCGATCAATTTTTTCGATTGTTCATCCCACGATTAAGTCATGGAATGATAGGTTACTGGATTTCTGCTTTCACAAGAATGACAATACAAAAACAAATTAAGCTTCTTTAGCTTCCTTTTTACTTGGTCTAGGTTTACGATTTTTTGCTTTAACTGCCATTTCTTTTTTGACTTTCTCAGGAAGAATAACGCCCGCCTGCTCAATAAATTTTGCGACTCGCTCGGTTGGTTTAGCACCAGTACTAAGCCAATATTCTATACGATCTTTTTTTAAAACCACACGCTCACTATTATCTGAAGCAAGCATTGGATTATAAGTTCCCACTTTTTCTAAAAAATCACCGTCACGAGGTGCTGTTGCGTTAGCTACTACTACACGGTAAAAAGGACGCTTTTTAGCACCGCCTCTAGCTAAACGAATTTTTACTGCCATACATCCTACTTACAATTATTTTATTTTTTCTTCTTTAAAAAGAACATGTTTTCTAACTACTTTATCATACTTACGAAAAGAAAGCTTCTCGGTTTGGGTCTTCGGATTACGTTTTTTTACCCAAAAAACACCTGTGCCGGCAGTACTTACTAGTCTTACCAAAACATTTTTATTTTTCTTTGCCATTAGCTGACACCTTAAATCAAGATATTATTTATTCTTCTAATAAGAGCAGGATAAAATGAAATTGAAAAATAGTCAAGTAAAATGAAATAATTTAACTAGCGACCAAATAAACGTTCTATATCTTTAAGTTTTAATTCAATATAAGTAGGTCTGCCATGATTACATTGTCCTGAAAACGGCGTATTTTCCATTTGACGCAGTAAAGCATTCATTTCATCCGCCGATAATTTTCGTCCTGCTCTAATAGAGTAATGACAGGCATAAGTCTCAGTTACATGCTCGATTAACTCCATCAAAGCTACATTTTCGCTAAAGTCCGATAAATGATCAGCGAGATCTTGGATTAACTTTTGTACATTTACATCTCCAAGGATATTTGGAATTTCGGTTACTATAATAGACTTTTCACCGAATTTTTCTAAAGTTAAACCAAGTTTAGATAATTTTTCTCTATGGTCATACAAACAATCTGCTCTTTTTTCATTTGGCAGCTCTACTATTTCAGGAATAAGTAAACGCTGCTTTATTAGTTCGTCCATCTTAATATAGCTCTTTATTTTTTCATATCCAAGACGCTCATGTGCTGCATGTTGATCCGTAATTACTATACTATCTTCAGTTTGCGAAATAATATAAGTTGTATGAAGCTGAGCTTTAGCTGCTCCAAGTTTATATTGTTTATGAATTTGCTGCTTGTGTTCTATACGATTTTCTACTTCCTGCTCTACTTTAGCATGTGGCAATGTATCGATTAGTTTTTGACAAATATGATTTTGTAGTATTTTAGGCGTATTAGCTGAACTATAAGACCTATAATCCACCGATTTACTATTAACATTTACCTCTTTATTTATAGTCGGTTGTTTATTGATCAGAGGGTTTTTAAATAACTTAAGAGTATCAGAGGCGATAGTAGTAGAAGTAACATGGCTTTTATTTGCTAAAGCATTTTTAATCGCTTCTATTAATAAGTTTCGTACATAATTTGGATCATGAAACCTTACCTCTGCTTTTGCCGGATGTACATTAACATCAACAAATTGTGGATCAATTTGTAAGAATATAGCACATAGCGGATAACGATCACGAGCCAAATAGTCTTGATATGCTACCCTTAAAGCTACTTGCAGTAATTTATCCTTTACCGGTCTATTATTGATAAATAAAAACTGATCTTCACTTGAAGCTCTATTATATGTTGGGATACTAGTATAGCCGCAAATAGAGAAATCCAGTATTTTGAAATCTATATAAGCGGCATTTTTTATAAAATCATCACCTATTACATCGATTATACGCTGCTTTAGGTTAGTTTCTGCATCTTTATTTTGTCCCTTTAGTTTTAATAAATTCTTACTGTCATTTGTTAAACTAAAAGAAATTTCAGGATGTGCTAGAGCAATTTTCTTAACTATATCCACAGTTACTGCAAGTTCAGTTTTGTCAGCTCTAAGAAATTTTAAACGTGCGGGTGTTGCGAAAAATAAATCTCGTATTTCTATTTTAGTACCTTCATTATGGACAGAAATAGTAATTTGTTTTTCATTGCCGCCAATTAATTTAATTTGAAATGCTTTGTCAGTTCCTCGTTTTTTAGAAGTAATTAGCATTTTGCTAATAGCAGCAATCGAAGGTAATGCTTCACCACGAAAACCGAAAGTATGAATCTTTAGAAAATCGCTTTCATCAAGCTTAGAAGTTGTATGACGTTCAACGGCAATTTCTAATTCCTTATCAGTCATGCCGATACCATCATCAGAAATAATAATTAGGTTTTTACCTGCACGTTCTAAAATAATATTTATTTTGGTACTACTGGCATCAACAGCATTTTCCACTAATTCCTTTACTACTGATGCAGGTCTTTCTATAACTTCACCAGCAGCAATTCGATTAATAGTACTTTCTGAAAGAAATTTGATAGTCATTTTGTTACTAATTTAAATTTCTTACTACAATATGGGCAGGTAACTTCCTTTTTTTCTTTATCTATCTCTAAATAAACTTTTGGGTGGTCATATAGAGGTTCTTTGCCGCAACAAGATACAGATGCATCAAAACTATTAACAATTTCCATAGATTTATACATTATTTCTTTGAAATCTAATATAAGTTACTTTTAAATACAAGACAAATAATACTTGACTAGTTTATAGTTATTGTGTGGATCAAAGATCGGCATCATATCATTCTCACGAAATCAGGAATCTAGAAAAATAACATTGATATAAGTACATTAAAGTTTTGTCTATGTTTTACTGGATTCCTGTTTTCACATGAATGATATTGAACACTATACAATTAAGCCCAAATTGACTATGGCATAACACAACATGAGGTATAAATGAAAGACAAAGTAACAGTTATTACCGGTTCTACTAGCGGTATCGGTCTTAAGATAGCAAAACATTTTGCAAAACTTGAGTCTAAAATAGTTATTAACGGTTTTACAAAAGAAGATGAAGTAGCCAAAATTTCAGCAGAATTAAAAGAACTTGGTGCAAGTAGTGTATTTTATCAAGGAATAAATTTGGAAAAGCCTGATGAAATTCGTTCTATGTTCGAGAAAATAATAAAAGAATTCGGCAAAATAGATATATTAGTAAATAACGCAGGTATTCAACATGTTGCCCCTATTGATGAATTTCCTGAAGATAAATGGGAGCAAATACTACGTATAGATTTAATAGCTTCTTTTTATACTACAAAATACGTAATACCGATTATGAAAAAAACGGCTTTGGACGAATCGTCAACATCGCTTCCGCTCATGCATATGTTGCATCACCATTTAAGTCAGCATATGTAGCAGCAAAGCACGGTGTTCTTGGGCTTACCAAAACCATTGCTTTAGAAGTGGCTGAGAATAATATTACAGTTAATGCTATTTGCCCGGGTTATGTTAATATTCCCTTAGTCAAGAATCAAATAGCAGATACTGCTAAAGCTAGAAATATCAGTGGAGAATCAGCATTACAAGATGTAATCCTAAAATCTCACGCCACAAAAAAATTTGTCGAAGCTGATGAAATAGCAAACTTAGTAATATTCTTATGTGACGAAAAAGCATCATCAATAACAGGTAGTGGACTCTTGATAGATGGCGGCTGGACGGCACAGTAGTTTTTAATTCTTAATATTTGTTAGTTATTGAGAAATAACTAACAATAAAACTTCTTGCAAAAATTTGATTTACTACTTTACACTTGAAATAAACTAAAATTTATCCAAGTAGAATATAAATTTTTAAACTGAAGAAATTGAATTAAATAGAGTAAAAAATGCCAAATTAATTAAAAATTACTATAACTGAAATATATAGAGAAGGTGTGTAATCACCAAAAAAAACATTATCGGATTTCATAGTTTAGATGATTTTAAAAATAACAAAGAATCAATAAATGACTTTGTACAAGAATTAAAAAAATATAAAGTCGCTAAAGCTTATGATCTTAACAATGATAAAATCGGTTATATTAATAATGAACGAAATTTAATAAGAAATGAAAATATTAAAGTTGATTATAATAATGAAACTATTCTTCAAAAAGATGTGGAAAAGTATTTGCTATTGAAAAAAATGATAAGTTCTTAGATTTAGAAGGTAAAGCTTTATAAAATCAAAATAAGTAATAAAAAAATCACTTGCACGAAAATAAGCAAATGATTTTCATAGAAGGAGGCAGTCAAGTTGGTAAAACTACTTTAGCTAAAAATTTAAATCTTTATTTAAGTTTGGTGGTTTTCCTGTCTCTTATCTTTCAACCATTACAAGATGGCTTGAGTCAATCGATGCTAATTGAACCAAAAACTTCTTCAAATCAAGGATTAAATCCAAATTTGAA
The DNA here is from genome assembly GCF_000014345.1 of Rickettsia canadensis str. McKiel. NCBI lineage: Bacteria > Pseudomonadati > Pseudomonadota > Alphaproteobacteria > Rickettsiales > Rickettsiaceae > Rickettsia > Rickettsia canadensis. The sequence continues at coordinate 1,154,134 of NC_009879.1, forward strand.
ATATTTTCAAGAACTTTTAAATTGTCCTTTTGCATTCCAAGTAACACCTAATATGAAATATAAAGAAATTGACTGCTTCAGTTATAATTACCCTTTAATTGGGCCAGCAAAGACTTTTTATTCCAATTAGTTTAAATATCGCCAATATACTAAGTAAATACAGAGTAGGAGATATACGAAGATCAACTTCAAAAAGAGCAAGTGGTCCATAAGAGGAGGAGCCGAGCGTATACTTAATACGTGTGAGTACTACTTGTATGATAACGTGTAGCCAATCTTTGAAGTTCACCGAGTATATTAACACTTTACACTTTAAAAATGATGTAATTTGTCTATAATAACTAATTAGCAATTAAATTATTTAAAGCTCGATGAATAGATCTAAGTTCATTTTTTTATCTGCTATTTCAGGTAATGTACTCGAATATTATGATTTTACTGTATATTCAGTTTTTTCGCTGATTATTGGACAAGTTTTTTTCCCGGATAAGTCAGAATTTATTCGAATTCTTCTAAGCCTTGGAGTATTTGCAGTCGGTTTTCTGACAAGACCGATAGGGGGCATATTATTTGGTTATATAGGTGATAGATACGGCAGACGTACCGCTTTAATAATCTCGATGCTAGGTATGACTATTCCAACCTTTATTATGGGTCTCATACCCTCATACACAAGTATTGGGATTTATGCCCCTATAACGCTAGTTATAATGCGGCTTATTCAAGGTTTATGTATTAGCGGTGAAGGAACGGGAGCTGCTATTTTTATTCTAGAACATCGTCAAAATTTAAAACCTGGCTTTACGGCTGGTTTGGTTCACGGTTCAAATATTGCAGGTACTTTAGTTGCAACATTTATTGGTATTATAATCGAGCGTTATTTTTCTCATATAGATTTTGCTTGGCGTTTTGCTTTCTTACTTGGTGGCTTTATGGGTCTTGTCGGATTTTACTTGCGATTGCGTGTATCGGAAACACCGATTTTTAAAATGCTTGAGAAGAAAAAACAAGTTCTTAAAGCACCTTTTTCCAATGTAATTAAAACTGCTTGGAGATCTATGTTTTTAACTATGTGTATAGGTGCTATTGCTAGCAGTGTCATGTATTTAGTAAAAACTTATATAAATGTTTTCTATAATAATGTTATGCATCTTGGTAATACTATTGCTTTATCATATTTGGCTTATAGCTCGTTTATTGCAATGATAGCAATGCCGCTTGCCGGCGCTACTACCGATATCATTGGAAAATTTAAAACGGCAATGTTTGTCGGAGTTGCTATCTTGATATTAATTTTACCTACTATGTTACTTATGTCGGCAGAAGAGATGTGGCAACAATTTATAGCACTTACAATTCTTGGTATGCTTGCAGGAAGTATAGCAGGCACAGCTTATATATTTGTTATATCCTTATTTACAGCAGAACAAAGATTTACCGGTGTTGCTTTCAGCTACAATCTTGCAATAGCGATATTCGGCGGAACTTCACCGATTATTTCTAGTTGTCTTGTAGAGCATACAGGAATATTTTATGCTCCGGCTTTTTATATAATGATTATTGCTACCGCATTTTTAGTGATTATGTATATGATGAGAAATGTAATTAAACGAATATCGGATAGCATACTTGTTTAATTTAAAAAATTGGCAGCGTTATTTCTTGCACAGTCCTCATGTAGATTATAAACTACACTGCTGCTGTTATAAGCTTCAAAATGCCTTGTTCTTTTCTAAATTAAACTTCGTCTAATGACTCCTAATTTATTTAGGTAATGAATATGGAAAATAGAAAAATAACTAGTAATTGGTTTACTGATTTACGTGATTTATTATGTGCGGAATTTGAAAAAATTGAAGAAGAATATACAAAAGAAAAAGATATAGAACCTGCTAAATTTGTGCGTTCAAACTGGGAACGTAACGGTGGAGGCGGCGGTGTTATGTCTCTTATGAAAGGAGAAGTATTTGAAAAAGTAGGAGTTAATATTTCTACTGTATTTGGCGAATTCTCTCCCGAATTTCGTACAGAAATTCCAGGAGGAGAGCTAGACGGGAAATTCTTTGCAACTGGTATTTCAGTAGTTGCACATCTTAAATCACCGTTAATTCCTGCTATGCATTTTAATACTCGTTATATAGAAACTTCTAAAAGTTGGTTTGGCGGAGGAGGAGATTTAACACCGTATTATCCGGAAGAAAACGAAACCACAAAATTTCATGCAGCTTTTAAAAAAGCATGTGATAAGTATGATTTTAGTTATTATCCTAAATTCAAAAAGCAATGTAACGAATATTTTTATCTAAAGCACCGAAAGGAACCAAGAGGAGTAGGCGGAATATTCTATGATTACTTAAATAGCGGTAATTTTGAGCAGGATTTTGCTTTCACTAAGGATGTTGGTAAGGCTTTACTATCAGTATATCCTAAAATCGTTAGAAATAAGCTATTTTTGCCTTGGACTGCTGAGCAGAAAGAATACCAGCTTATAAGGCGAGGTAGATATGTAGAATTTAATCTACTATATGATCGCGGTACTAAATTCGGTTTAATGACATATGGGAATGTTGAAGCAATATTAATGTCACTACCACCTGAAGTAAAATGGTGTTAAATACTTAGTTTGATTGCACAAATTGAAAAAGATGATCAGGTGTCATACCATGACTTGACTACGGTATCCAAAAATATAACTTATACCAGCTAAGCCACAGTATAACATAGTTACACTATACTAGTCAAATGGTTTTACTATAACCATTATTACTGCAATAATCATACAAATAGTAGGAATCTCGTTGACTATACCATAAAAATTTTCTGAATGGATATTCTTACCGTTTGCAAAATCTTTTCTCCATCTTGCAAGTAAACCGTGAAATATCACTAAAATTAACACTGCAAGCATTTTAATGTGAAACCAATTGCCAAGAGCAACAAATCCGTAAATGTGAGCATTTATTAAACCAAATATAAATGTGCTAATCATTGCCGGATTCATAATGAATCTAAGTAATTTTAGCTCCATTACTTGTAAAGTACTATCTAGCTCACTACCTATTTCAGCTTTGGTATGGTAAACATATATCCTAGGTAAATAAAGAAGTCCTACCATCCAACATATAGCAGATATAAGATGGATTGACTTAAACCACAGATAGTAACTTGTCATTTTTTTCCTTATTAATTCTTTAATTTACACAAGCATTTAGTAAATTCATTTGGACATATTCTTGTACTAGAGCTACTTGTAACTAAATTAGTATCAACCTTATTAATAAATCGTAGCAATATATTTGTCAAACTATTAATAAAAATTTTATTTGTTCCAAGCGTCGGGATTCGAGTATATTGAATTTCATATTTATCTGCGATTAATTTATATTCAATATCAAGCTCTACAAGCGTCTCAACATGTTCGGATACAAAGGATATAGGTACAATAATCACGTCTTTTTTTAACTTTCCCGCCAGCTCTATTTCGTCTTCCGTATTCGGTTTTAACCATTCTATAGGCCCTACTCTGCTTTGATAAGTTATCTTATAATCTAGATCTTTTATATTTAATTCTTTGACTATTGCTTTTACTGTTTCTTTTATCTGAAAACTATAAGGATCACCTGCTTTTATTATTTTTTCAGGTAGCCCGTGAGCAGAAAATAATATACAAAAATTTTTATCGTATAGTTTTTCTTTTATTAAGGAAACATGAGCTTTTATAAAATCTTCTTCTAGAGGATAACAGCAAACTGTTTTAATTGGAATATCAAGTGTTTTAATTGGAATATCAAGGTTTTGTAAAAAATTTTTAACCGACGATCCCGTCGTAGTACTTGAAAATTGAGGATATAGAGGCAATAATATTATTTCGCTTGGATTATATTTTTTTATTTGATTTATTGTTTCTTTAACAAACGGTGCTGAATATCTCATATTTATAAAAACAGCAAAGTCTTCTTTTATAAGTTGCTTTAGCTTTTTGGTTAGTAATAACCTCTGCTCTTGCGTTTCCTGAAGTAGAGAAGATTTACCACCGATTAAAGAATAAATTTTTTGAGATTTCCTTTCTCTAATAATAGAAATTATTTTGGCGATAATATAACGCAAGGGATTTGGTAAATTAATTATAGCTTTGTCATAGAATAAATTAAATAAAAAAGGTTTTACCAATTCAAGACTATTTGGACCTCCTAAGTTAAAAAGTACTATTGCTATTCTTTTCTTCATATTATTTCATTTTTTAAAACTTCTAACATATTCTGTTAAAAATTCTACATTTTCTATAGGTGTTTCAGGCAAAATACCATGTCCTAAATTAAAGATAAAATTCTTTCCTTCCATTACCTGAAGAATTTCGTAAGCTTTTTCTTTAATAATTTCTTTATTAGTAAGTAATACAACTGGATCTAAATTACCTTGTACTATTACTTTATCACTCCACTCTTTCATTTTTTCAAGAGGGATCATTTGATCTACAGCTAAAATATCTATCGGTACTTCTTTTATAAATTTTTCGTACAACAATCCTGCTCCTTTAGGAAAAGCAATGATAGGAGTTTTTGGAAGAACTTCTTTTACTTTTAGTATAATCTTTTTTGTCGGTTCTATTACAAATTCTGTAAATTCTTCTTCTGCAAGTACTCCCGAACATGAATCAAAAAGCTTTAAAATATTTGCTCCTGATTCTACTTGATTTATAAGATGATAGGTTGTTTTATCTATTAAAAAATTCAATAATTCTTTAGATAATGCTTTATTTTCATAGACAAATTTTTTGCTCGTTTTAAAATCCTGTTTTCCTTTCCCTTCTAGCATGTAACTCATCACTGTCCAAGGACTTCCTGCAAATCCTATTAAAGAAGTGGTAGAGGGTAATTCTTTTTTGACTTTTTTTATTATTTTATAAACCTTTTCTAATTTATTATTCGTGTCACTTTGCAGATATTTAAAATCTTCTTGTGATCTAAATTGTCTTAATATAGGTCCTATGTTTTCTTTAAAATCCACTTCCCATCCAAGAGCGTGAGGTAAAACTAATATATCGGAAAAAATAATAGCTGCATCAAAATGATAACGTCTTATCGGTTGTAATGTTACTTCTGTTGCTTTGTTAACATCATAACAAAAATCTAGAAAATTTTTTATTGTTTCTCTTATTTTTTTATATTCCGGTAAATATCTACCTGCTTGACGCATAAACCAAACAGGTATTTTATCACTATTTCCTTTTAATGGATTTAGAAGTTGCTTCATACAATTACTAAAGATTTAAATTAATAAATATATTTGTTTTTTATATAAACAGAATTATGTAGATTAAATGTTTTAAACAGAGTTATCAACAAAATTTTCATTAAGATTTTCTAAAAAAATTAGTATTTTTAATTATTATTCACATAAGTTTGTAATGAATTTATATAAGTGGATAATTAAGTGTAAAATTCATTTATAACTTAGAAAAGACTTCTTTTTTAAAGAAAAATAATATTTATTCACAATTTTATCCACAAACTATTTATTTAAAAGAAACTACACTAGATTTACTTGATTTAATGAGGATTTAAGGAAATTTTTAATAGATTTTTATAGGGAAAATAACAAGTTATTAAAAAATTTATCCACAATTACATGTGTAAAGT